>NZ_JBIUCF010000022.1:0-203769 GCF_044593615.1 Nonomuraea sp. NPDC051941 | reverse complement strand
GCCGCCGGCCCCCGGGGGGGGGGGGGGCCCCGGGGGGGGGGGGGCGCCCCGGCCGCGCCCCCCCCCCCCCCCCCCCCCCCCCCCCCCACCGCAACCGAACGCCGGCAGTTCGGGCTAGCCCGCCAGTTTGGCCAGCCAGTTCTCGATGTCCGCCGCGATGGCCAGGGGCTGGTCTTCCGGCGTGTGATGCCCGGCGACCTCCTCGTGCTCCACGATCTCCAACGCGGCCACGTTCTTCGCGCACCAGGCGATGGTCTCCGACGTCCACATCGTGCCGATGCCGGGACGGAAGCCGATCATGAGCTTCGGCACCTCGACGCTGGTCGCCAGCCACCGGTCGAACGCCTCGATCCTGGCCACGACGTCGGCCGGCTCCCCGCCCAGCGGCAACGAGCGCGCCCAGCGCAGCTGCGGCAGGCGGCTCTCCCTGGTCGGGTAGGGCTGCGTGTACGCGGCCATGTCCTCCTCGGTGAGCGGGGTGGTGACCGTGGTGGGCAGGCCCTGCCTGAGGAAGGCGTCATCGTCGAGGATCATGGACTCGCCCATGCCCTCGGTCTTGATCGCCCGGAACAGGTCGCGGCCGTCCTCGGGGAGCTCGTCCCAGCTCATCGGCTTGACGATGGCCTCGGTGAAGGCGATCCCGCGAACCCGGTCCGGGTGGCGGGAGGCCCAGTCGAAGGCCAGCGCGCCGCCCCAGTCGTGGCCGACCAGCACCACGTCGTCGAGGTCGAGCGAGTCGAACCAGGCCTCCAGGTAGCGGGAGTGGTCGGCGAAGGTGTACTCGATGGCGGGCTTGCCCGACTCGCCCATGCCGATCAGGTCGGGAGCCAGGAGACGGCCGTGCCCGACGGCGGGCATGACGTTGCGCCACAGGTAGGAGGAGGTCGGGTTGCCGTGCAGGAAGACGATCGGCGCGCCGGTGCCGAGCTCCCGGTAGTGCATGGTGGAGTCGAGCACGTTCTGAAAAGGCATGTCGGATCCGTTCAGGTGTTGAGTGTCATGATGCGGTCCACCGCGATCTCGATCACGACCCGGCCGGGCGGCGCGGGCGGCGGCGAACCGTAACGTCGCAGGTAGCGGCGGGCAGCCTCGGCCACCCGGCGCGGATCGTCGGACACCGTCGCGGTGCCCTCAAGGGTGACCCAGCGGAACCCGTCGACCTGGCAGAGCGCGGCGCGGCCGCCCCGTACCAGGTTGCGGGCCTTGCGCGAGGCGGCGACGGTCAGCACGCGGGCCAGTTCCCGCTCGCCGTCCCAGGTGAAACGCACCGCCACCACGTGCGGGGACCCGTCGGGCCGCAGGGTCGTCAGCGTGGCCACGCGGGGCTCGGCCAGGAAGGACCCCACCGAGCCGGTCGGGCTCGTGGTGAGGGCTCCACGCGGTCCCATCATCGGAAGGCCGCGGCACGCTCGCGCGGGGTGAGCGTGCACGTACGCCCCGCGTGCCCGCCTTCCCGCAGCACACGGATCCCACCCGCCTCGGCGGCCGTGACAACGATCATAATTCTGCCTCGCACAGTTAGTGAGTTGACTGACTCAATTACGAACCATAGTGGGTGAAGAGAGCGGATGGAACCTCCCAGCCCCAAGCAGTGGGCGCGACCGAGGCGATGTTCGAGCGGAGCGGGTCAAGGCGATCGGCCTGCCGGAGATGCTGTTCGAAGGGACCTCGGAGAAGGTCGTGGAGGCCTGGCGGGCGCGGGCGCTGCGGATGTGTCCGTCCGACTTCGCCGCTACCCCCGAGGCGATCCGGTGGACGCTGCCGGACGGTGATGATCCAGATCGTGCTGCGCGATCCGTCCTGGCAAAAGCGGCTGAGCCCGCACCCGCCGATCGGGTGCTTGCGCGTCAGGTGCGCTCGATGTGCGGGTGGTCGGTGTCCTGGGGTCGGTCGGTGTGCTCGTGTGTGGCGGCCCAGGAGGCGAGCAGGCGGAGCGCGTCCTCGGACGGGGAGCCGGGTTCGGCTGCATAGATCGTCATGGACAGGTCGGGCTCGGCGCGCAGGTCCATGCTTTCGTAGGTGAGGGTGAGGTCGCCGACGATGTGGTGGCGGAAGTGTTTGACGCCGGTGCCGTGGGTGCGGACATTGTGGGCTCCCCAGCGATGACGGAAGTCGTCGCTGCGGGTGGAGAGTTCGCCGACCAGGTCGTGCAGGATCTTGTCGTGCGGGTCTTTGCCGGCGGCGGTGCGCAGGTTGGCCACGGTCATGTCGGCGGCCAGGTCCCAGCCGGGGTAGAAGCGGCGGGCTGCGCTGTCGAGGAAGGTGAAGCGGGCGAAGTTCGGCGGCCGGGTGGGATCGGCGTAGAGGTCGCTGTACATGGCCCGCCCCAGGTGGTTGGCGGCCAGCAGATCCGATCGGTTGTTGCCGATGATCGCCGGGGCGGTGGTGATGGCGTCGAGCATCCATTGCAGGCCGGGACGTGCTGTCGGCTGCTTGGGACGGCGCCGGCGCAGGATGGCGTTGCTGCCGTCGGCCTCGTGTGCGAGGCGGAGCAGGTGAGCGCGTTCGGCGTCGTCCAGCTGCAGGGCGCGGGCGATCGCGTCGAGGACGCCGGCCGAGACTCCGGCCAGGGAGCCGCGTTCGAGCTTGGCGTAGTACTCCACGCTCATCCCGGCCAGGGCGGCGACCTCGCTGCGCCGTAGTCCGGGGACGCGGCGCTGGCCGGCGACGGGCAGGCCCGCCTGCCCAGGGGTGATCTTGGCGCGTCGTGAGGTGAGGAATTCGCGCACATCGGACCGGTTGTCCATGACATGACGGTACGCCAGCCTCTGGGCAGGTTGGGAGGTACTGGTAGTACATCCATCAGGAGTGACTTCCTCGCTCCTGAGCTGCTCGGATGTGCTGGATGCCATGACCGATGCCGTGACCGTCGCCGCCTGGACCCGCTGCCTGGCCCGTGCTCTGCTGGCCGCCCCGCTGGCCGCCGTCCTGGCCGGGTGCGCGCTCCCGGCGAACCCGCATATGTCCGGGCCGCTGTCGACCACGGCAGGCGTCACTTCGGGAATGGCAATGGTGCTGCGGTTCGGCGACCAGGCCGTCACCGCGACCCTGACCGACACGCCGCCGTCACGGCAGTTCGCCGCGATGCTGCCGTTGACCCTGCAGTTGACGGACGCGTGGGGACAGGCAAAGGCAGGGCGGCTGCCGCGCGCGCTCACGGCCCAGGGCGGTACTCCGGTTCACGATCCCACCCCGGGCGAGGTCTACTTCTGGCCCTCGAACGGAGTGATCGCCGTCTACTACGACGATCTCGGCCAAATGGTCCCTGATCCGGGCCTGGTCCGCCTAGGCATCATCGAGGCCGGCTTGGACAGGCTCGCCGCAGCGGGCAAGCAGGTCACGGTCCGGATCGAGCCAGCCGCCGCGACCCGCCCTTGACCTGTCCGTTCTGAACCGGCGGCCGTCTCCGTCACCGCCTATCGAGGAAGTGCTCTTCTCATGCATGTTGCTGTCATGACCGCTCCCGGACAGGTCCTGGTCGAGGACCGTCCCGAACCGCAGATCATCGAGCCGACCGATGCGATCGTCCGCTTGTCGGCGACTTGCATCTGCGGCTCGGACCTGTGGCCGTACCGAGGCGTGGAGAAGCTGGACGGGCCGCGGCCGATGGGCCATGAGTACGCCGGCATCGTCGAGGAGGTCGGATCCGCGGTCACCGCGGTGCGGCCCGGCCAGTTCGTGGTGGGCTCGTTCGTCACCTCCGACAACACCTGCGAGATCTGCCGGGCCGGCTACCACAGCTCCTGCATCCACCGTCAGGGCGTCAGCGGTGCCCAAGCCCAGTACATGCGCGTCCCTCTCGCCGACGGCACGCTGATCGCCACGCCCGACGTCCCCTCGGACGACCTGATCCCCGGCTTCCTGGCCGCCTCCGACGTGCTGGGCACCGGCTGGTTCGCCGCGGTGGCCGCCGCGGCCGGCCCGGGCAAGACCGTCGCGGTCGTCGGCGACGGCGCCGTCGGGCTGCTCGGCGTACTGGCGGCCAGGCAACTCGGCGCCGAACGCATCATCGCGATGAGCCGGCACGAGGCCCGCCAGAACCTCGCCCTCGCCTACGGCGCCACCGACATCGTCACCGAGCGCGGAGAGGAAGGCGTCAGCCGGATCAAGGACCTCACGGACGGGCTCGGCGCCCACAGCGTCATCGAGGCCGTCGGCACCCAGGAGTCGATGATGCAGGCCATCGGCTCCACCCGGCCTGGCGGGCACGTCGGCTACGTCGGCGTCACCCACGATGTGCATCTGCCCGGTATGGGCCTGTTCTTCTCCCACGTGCACCTGCACGGTGGCCCCGCCCCGGTGCGCCGCTTCCTGCCCGAGCTGATGCAGCTCATCTGGGAGCGGCAGATCGACCCGGGCAGAGTGTTCGACCTCATCCTTCCGCTCGACCAGGCCGCCGACGGCTACCGGGCAATGGACGAGCGCCGTGCCATCAAGGTGCTGCTGCACCCGTAAGCCCGGCGACACCGGCCGCCCCGCCGTTCACCGGCCAGGAGCGATCGACGCAGCGAGCACATGGAAGGAACAGCGTGACCGGCACGCCCACGAACACCGGCCCGGCAGCCCCTCTCCCCGGCAACCTCAGGGCAGGCAGGCGCGAACAGGCCGTCGAGCGCCCCCTCGCGATCGTGCTCGGCCTGCTCACGATCTTCGGTCCCATCTCCATGGACCTCTACCTGCCCGTCCTGCCCGCACTCACCGCCGAGCTGCGATCGGCCACCTCGACCGCGCAACTCACCATCACTGCCTGCCTGTTCGGGCTGGCCCTCGGACAGCTCATCGCCGGCCCCCTGTCCGACCGGTACGGCCGGCGCCGCCCTCTGCTGACCGGCGTCGCCGCGTACGTGCTCACCTCGGCGTTGTGCGCCATCAGCCCCACCATCGAGACGCTCATCGCCGCCCGATTCGTCCAGGGCCTGGCCGGCGCCGTCGGCATCGTGATCGCCAAAGCCGCCGGCCGTGACCTCTACTCCGGTCGCGCATTGGTGCGGTACTACGGCCGGCTGACCGTGCTGGCCGGGCTGGCGGCCATCATCGGCCCGGTCATCGGCGGGCAGCTCGCCTCCATCACCGACTGGCGCGGGTTGTTCCTGTTCCTCGCCGCGGTCGGCGTCGCCATCCTCCTGGCCTCGATCGTCGTCCTGCGCGAGACGCTGCCGCGTGAGCAGCGCGTCTCGGGAGGGCTGACGCCTATGGCCCACGACTTCCGGCGGCTGCTCGCCGACCGGGTGTTCCTCGGCGCGGTGCTGGTCAGCGGCTTCACCAACGCCGCGATCTTCGCCTACCTCGGTGGTGCCACCTACGTCCTGCAGGGCATCTACCGGCTCTCGCCGCAGCAGTACTCCTTCGCGTTCGGCCTGAACTCCCTCGGCTTCATGGTGTTCGGCTACCTCGGCGGCCGGCTGGCCGAACGCTGGTCGGAGCGGAAAACCCTGGCGATCGGGCTGGGCATGTGCTCGGCCGGCGCGGCCGGGCTGCTGGCCGCCGCCGTGCTGCACCTGCCGCTGATCGCCGTCGTCCTGTCGCTGTTGGCGATGGTCAGCGGCGTCGCCGTCACCTCCGCACCCGCGGCCTCGCTCGCTTTGTCCGGCTACCCCGACCTCGCCGGCACCGCCTCCTCCCTGCTGGGCGTCGCCCGCTTCGCGTTCGGCGGCCTGTCCGCGCCTCTGGTCGGCCTCGGCGGCGCCGGCACCGCCGTCCCCCTCGGCCTCGTCACTCTCGTGTCCGCCGGCCTCGCGGTGACCGCCTGTACCCTCATCAAGCCCCGGCGTCGCGACCGGCAGCTCAGGCGGGTTCCCTCATGACCGCCCGCAGCGGACGTTGGCTGCAGAGCGGTGGATGGCGCCCGAGGAGGACGACCCGGTGATCTCGGACCAGGAGGTCCCGCGCCACCTGCAGGCCGATCCCGCTGTTGCCGCCGCTGACGATGATGGAGGCCACGGCCTCAGGCCGCCGGGCGCAGGACGTAGTCGTAGGTGAGGGTGCGGTACGGCACGCTGAGGCCGCGGGCCTGATAGTCGGCCGGATCGTCGTGGAGTTCGGTCCTCTTGACGGCGGGCTGGGGGATGGGCCCCTCGATGGTGCCGCTGAGGAGTGGGTCGCCGTCGAAGTAGATCTGGGTGGTCAGCGGATGGACACCATCGGCCGAGACGATGGAGTGAATGTGCAGGGGACGCATGCCTGGCAGTTCCAGCGCCTTGGTCAGGGCGGCCAGCGGGCTGCCGTCCTTGTCGATGCCGAGTGTTTCGGCGCCGGGCATGATGCTGCGGAACTCGTAGTGGCCGTCGCTGTCGGCGATGATCCTCGCCCGGAGGTTGTACTTGGGGATGCCTGTCGAGTCGTTGGGGATGTCGAGACCCCCGAAGTCCTCGGTGGTGAGTCCTGAGTAGACGCAGTTCGCGTCGATCTGCCAGATGTCCAGGATCGCGCCTGGCAGCGGCTCTCCCGAGGTGGACCGCACCGTTCCCGAGACGATCAGCGGGTCGCCCGGCTCGTCGGGGCGCATCGGCAGCACGGCGGGGCTTTCCAGCAGCGGGGCGCCGGGGAGGTAGGCCGGGCCCTCCATCTCCCAATAGCCGGCGCCGTCCTTCTCCGGATGGGCGTAGGTGGCGCCCTCGGTGGCCTTCAGCACGCTCTTGACGAACAAGATGCCCGCCGGCTGCAGCTCACCGGCGGCGGCGACCTGCTGGATCCACCCGATCGCGGCGAACAGTTCCTCGATGGTGACCTGATGTTTGCCGATGACGTCGTCGATGGCGTGGCGGAGGTCGCCGAAGACGACCTGGAGTCTGGTGCCTGACGTGCTCATCGCACTTCCTTTCGTGAACCTGGATGCGGACGGGGGCGTCTACGCGGGGCCGGATTCGCCTTCGGCCGGGTCGGCTTCATGCCACCCACCAGGAGGAACGCGGCCCGGAGAACCGCGTTCATAGCCTGTAATAACTACAACCTTGAAGTGAAGCTAGCATAGGATTACTCCAAGCTAAAAGTGATCGAGAGTTGTGATTACTCCAAGCTTGGAGCTAAGCTGGCGGCATGGACGACACGAGGGAGACGCGCTGGCTCGATGCCGAGGAGCAGCAGAACTGGTACGCGCTCGCGTACGCGCTGATCCGCCTACCGGCCGCGCTGGACGCGCAGATGCAGCGTGATGCGGGCATCAGCCACTTCGAGTACCTCGTGCTGTCCGGGCTGTCGATGATGCCCGAGCGCACCCAGCGGATGAGCGAGCTGGCCGTCTACACCGCCAGCACCCTGTCCCGGTTGTCCAACGTCGTCATCAGGCTGGAGAAACGCGGCTGGGTGTCGCGCAGGCCGGATCCGGCCGACGGCCGCTACACCCTGGCCACCCTCACCGAGGACGGCTGGGCCAAGGTCACCGAGGCCGCACCCGCGCACGTCGCCGAAGTCCGCCGGCTCGTCTTCGACCCGCTGACCAAGGCCCAGCAGCAGCAGATGGGCCGCATCGCCCAGCGCGTCCTCAAAGCCATCGACCCCGACACGCCCAGCATCGAGGACTGCTTCCCCGACGCCGCACCCCCGCTCAACGGCGAGTAACACACCCGCCAGATCCCGCCTGCGGACGCCCGCCGCCCCAGGCGTAGTTCGCCGCGCCCGCACGTGGCGTTTCCCGTACGCACAACAAGGAGTAGACGCATGCCCACCATCGCCATCGTCGGAGCCGGACCCGGCATGGGCCTGTCGATCGCCAAGGTCTTCGGCCGTCACGGGTTCCAGGTCGCCCTGGTCGCCCGCAGCAAGGACAACCTCGACGCCCTCGTGGCACAGCTGGCCGCGGACGACATCACCGCAGCCGGCTTCCCCGCCGACGTCTCCGACCTGCCGGCGCTGACCACCGCGCTGGCCCAGGCCACCGACCACTTCGGCGGCATCGACGTCCTGGAGTACTCCCCGCACGGTGGCCTGACCATGGTCAACCCGCCGGAGGTGACCGTGGACAACCTCCAGCCCGCGATCCAGCACCTTCTCTACGGCGCGGTCACCGCCACCCAGGCGGTGCTGCCCGCCATGCTGGCCGCCGGCGCCGGCACCCTCCTCTACACCACCGGCGGCGGCGCCATCAACCCGTACCCGATGCTCGCCACCATGAACACGGCGCAGGCCGCCCTGCGCAACTGGGTCCTCAACCTGCACAACACCCTCGCCGACCAGGGCATCCACGCCGCGACCGTGGCCATCAACCTCCTGCCCAGTGTCGCCGCCCCCGAAGGCGTCCCGCACGCCGACCCGGACGACATCGCCCGGATCTACTGGGACCTCCACACCCGCCGCGACCGGCCCGAGCACCTCGTCACCGCCTGACGACCGGGGGGATCGCAAACATGACCACCCGCATCACCACACCGTTCACCGCCACCTCCACCGCCGCCGAAGTGGCCGCCGGCATCGAGCTGTCCGGCCGCCGGGCCATCGTCACCGGCGCATCGTCCGGCATCGGCGCCGAGACCGCCCGCACGCTGGCCGGCGCCGGCGCCGAAGTGACCCTGGCAGTCCGCAACCCTGCCGCAGGCGAGCACGTAGCGCAGGACATCATCGCCGGCACCGGCAACAAGCAGATTCACATCGCCGTGCTGGACCTCGCCGACCAGACCTCGGTGGCAGCGTTCGCCGCCGCCTGGCAGGGCCCGCTGCACATCCTGGTCAACAACGCCGGGATCATGGGGGTCCCGGCGACCCACACCCCGGACGGCTGGGAGCTGCACTTCGCCACCAACCACCTGGGTCACTTCGCGCTGACCACCGCCCTGCACCCGGCGCTCGCCACGGCCGGGGACGCCCGGGTCGTCTCGGTCAGCTCCTCACAGCACCGGCTCTCCCCGGTCGTCTTCGACGACCTCCACTTCCAGCGGCGACCGTACGATGCGCACGCCGCCTACGGGCAGTCGAAAACGGCCAACGCGCTGTTCGCGGTCGAGGCCGCCCAGCGGTGGGCCGGCGACGGCATCGCCGTCAACGCCGTCATGCCCGGCGTGGTCCGCACCAACCTGATGCGCCACGTCGACCGTGACCTGCTGGCGCAGTTCGAGGCGAGCGGCGCCCCCGCACTGCCGTGGAAGACAGCGGAACAAGGAGCCGCAACCTCAGTTCTCCTCGCAACCTCTCCACTGCTCGCGGGGATCGGCGGCCGCTACTTCGAAGACTGCAACGAGGCCGAGCCACTGCGCCCGGACAACCTCCACGGAGGCGTCGCCGCCTACGCACAAGACCCCGACCAGGCCGCACGCCTCTGGCAGGTCTCCACAGACCTGCTCGCCGACTCGTGAACGCCCGACTCGACCCAGTCGTCCCGTCAGGATGAACCGGCGGCCCTCATCGATGACTGCGGTGGGCGGTCTCCGGGCCGACGACACGGAGGAGCTCGAGAGCCTCGATGCTCTTGGATCCGGGCGGCGGCGTGAAGAGGCGCAGGCGCTGGTCCGCGGCCTGCGTCTGCAGCATCTCGTAGTCGAATTCGACGGGCCCGATGGACGGATGCATGACGCGCAGCCGGCTTTCGCGGCGTACGGCGACCTCGTGCCGCTGCCAGAGGGCGGTGAACTCCTCGCTCGCCGCCTCGAGCCGGTCGATCAGGGAACTGGAGGAGTGATCGTAGCCGCGGCGCGTCGCGGCGGCACGCAGGTCCGCGACGTGCAGGCGGCTCAGGCGGTCGTGTTCCTCGGTGGGGTACGGCTCGCGCACGAACGGGTCGGTGAACCAGCGCCACACGATGTTCCGGTCCGGTTCTTCGATCGTGCACACGCATCCGAACAGGGCCTCGGCCAGGGGGTTCTGCGCGAGCAGATCGCCGAGGTCGGTGAGGAGCTGGGCGGGCGTGTCGCCCAGCCGGTCGAGCAGGTAGAGCAGGCCGGGACGGACGTGATTTCCGGCGCGCGCCCCTTCGGGCGGCCGGTGGCCCGCCAGCAGGTAAAGGTGATCTCTTTCGTCCTCGGTCAACCGCAATGCCCGGGCGAGCGCGCTCAGTAGCTGGGCCGACGGCTGGGAGCTGCGTGCCTGCTCGAGCCGCATCACGTAGTCGGCCGACACCTCGGCCAGCTGGGCCACCTCTTCGCGGCGCAGGCCGGACGTGCGGCGCCGCGGTCCGGCGGCCAGGCCGACCTCCTGCGGCTGGAGCCGCTCGCGGGAACGGCGAAGGAAGTCCGCCAGCTTGGCCCGGTCCATCTTCATGCCATCCATCCTCGGTGCCTCGGCCCACTGCTTCTGCCGCGCGCTAGGAGAGCCGATCCTAGGGAAATTCGCTCTTCTCCTCATCGCCGCACGCTCCTGGACGACGGGAGCGAGCTCACGGTCGAGCTGCTCGCCGCCGTGCTCTTGCCGTGAGGTTGGCGATGCCTAGCCGGGTTTGTCCAGGCCCGCAAGCTGCGGCCGATCAGGTTCTGCGCGAGATGACCATGATGTATTCGCAGGGAGCGTTCGATCGGTTGGCGAAGCCGTGGTCCGCGTCGGCCTGGAAGAACAGGGAGTCGCCTGTGTTCAGGGTCTCGCTGATCCCGCCGATCGCGACGGTGAGGGTGCCTTCGAGCACCACGAGTTGTTTCTCCGTACCCGGCGGATACGCGGGCAGCAGCCCGGTAGAGACCTGTGCGGGGAGGTAGTGGACGACCATCTCGCCCCCTCCCGCGCCCGGGGCCGCTGACACCATGTGCCGCTCGAAGCCGGTTTCCGGGTCACGGAAAACGGGGCGATCGTTCTTGCGCATGACAATGGCCACACCAGACGTGGCAGCAGCCGGCGCACCGATCAGCTCCGAGAGCGACGCGTTGAGCGCGTGGGCGATCCGAGACGCGACGCCGATCGTCGGGCTCTTCTCACCGCGTTCGACCTTGGACAGCATCGCCCGGCTGACCGACGACTGTGTGGACAGCTGCTCCAGCGTCAGGCCCGCCTCCTCACGGCGTCGCCGCACGTTACCGCCGAACGCGCCGGCCAGGTCGTCTCCGTGCTGCGGTTCGGCCGCGTTTCCGTCTTGCTCGACCACCGTGCTCCTCGATCGATGGGTACTTCGCTGCCCACAGTGTAGGGTAATCTCCTAAAGAAGATTTGTTCTTCTATCGGAGACAAGCGATGTGCGCCCAACACGACGGAGGTTCCATGCGTTTGATCTCGAGTGGCCAGCACCATGCCACGTTCGAATTCGGCGATCTGCAGGTGATCTCGTTGCGAGACGGGTACATCGACATGCCGCCGACACGGCTGCGCGACGAGGAGGGGCGCACACTCGATGAGCTGCCAGCCGCCGTCCCGCTGGCCGGCGACAACTTGCGGCTGTCGGTCAACGCCTTCTTCGTCACCGACGGCACGCGGTCGGTTCTCATCGACACCGGCGCGTCCAACGCCTGGCACGACCCCACCATGGGATTGATCTACGACGCGCTCGACGAAGCGGGAATCGACCGCGCGCAGGTCACCGATGTGGCCATCACCCACAAGCACGAAGACCACGTGAGCGGCCTGATCGCGCCGGACGGTTCAGAGGCGTTCACCAAACTCGAGCGCGTGTGGATCGGTGCGGGCGACACCTCGGTGTTCACGGGGCGGCTCGAGCCGATCCGCGACCGGGTCGTACCCGTGTCGGAGAAGGCCGCGATCAACGACTGGATCACCGCGATCCCGACACCGGGCCACACACCCGGTCATACCGTCTACGACGTCAGGAGCGGCACCGGCCACCTTCTCGCCTGGGGCGACACCGTTCACGTACCCACGCTCCAATTCGATCAGCCGAACGTGTCCTGGGAGCTCGACGGCAACCAGTCCCAGGCCCGCGCCGCGCGAGCGGCCCTCCTCGAACAACTGACCCAACCACACCACTTCGTGGCCGGCGCCCACCTCGACTCACCCGGCATCGCCCGCGTAACCCCCTTCGGCGCCGGTTATGCGCTGGAATACCTCGGACCGCCGATCGGCTGATCGAGCCTGTCGGCTCCGGGCCGCGCTCGCGATGGCGGCCAAGGAGGGCAAGCTCGTCCGGCCCGGCCGGTCGCCCACGAACTCGACCACTCTGGACGGCCGCCTCTACACCAGCCGCATGCGCGGCGGCCTCCATCCCATCCCGGTCGAGGAATACCGCGGCATCGGCCGCCGTCGCGGGCACAACGGGTACGGCGTTGGACTCTCCCACCGTGGGAGAGTCCACCATGGTGACGTGCAAGGCGAACTTCTCACCATCGGGCGCTTCGCCCGCCTCTGCCGGCTCAGCGTCAAGCAGCTACGGCACTACGACGAGACGGGGCTGTTGGCCCCGGTTCACGTGGACGCCGGCTCCGGCTACCGCTATTACGTGCCTGAGCAGGCACGCGATGCCCTGACCATCGCCCTGCTGCGCGAAATGGATCTTCCCCTGGCCGTGATCGCCCAGGCCCTGGCCGCCGAGCCCGAGTCCAGGGCGCAGATCCTGCGCGCTGAGCGGGATCGGCTGGCCGAACGGATCAGCAGGGACCAGGCGCGGCTGAAGATGCTGGAGCGGCTGGCGGAGGGTGGCCTGCCCGGCTATGAGGTGACGATGGGCAGGGAGCCGGAGCGACGGCTGGCGGTGGCGCGCGCGGTCTGCGCCCCTGCCGAGATCGGGGAGACGTTCGAGGAGTGCGTGAGCCGGCTGCTGCCCGTGCTCGGCAAGGCGGGGATCGCGTGGGAGCCGCCACTGTGGGCGCTGTACCCGCTGGATCTGGAAGAGCGGATGGAGATCGCCGTCGGAGCGCAGACGTTGCAGGGGGAAGGTACGCCCGGCCTGGAGTTCGAGGTGCTGCCCGGCGGACCCGTGGCCGAGACCGTGCACATCGGGCCCTACGCCCAGCTGCCCTTGGCCTACAACGCGCTCTTCGCCGCCATCCACGAGCGCGGGCTGCGTCCGAAAGCGCCCGTACGTGAGGCCTATCTCGTCGGGCCGGCAGAGGCCCCGCAAGAAGAACTGATGACCCGGCTGATCATCCCCATCCAGGAGAGCAAGGCATGACGAAGGTGAAAGACGTCGACATCCGCGGTACACAGCACTGCGAGACGACGGCTCTGGGGGTGCTGCTGCGGCACCAGGGACTCGATCTGTCCGAGCCCATGCTCTTCGGTCTCGGCTCCGGCCTGTCCTTCATCTACTGGGACAGCAAGAACATGGGCTTCCCCTTCCTCGGGGGCCGGGTCAAGCCTTTCGACCTCACCAGGAACCTGGCCGCCAGGCTCGGACTGGAGCTCCTGGTCCAGGAGACGACCTCCCCCCGTAAGGCATGGGAGAACGTGGCGGCGCCCATCGACGCCGGCCGCCCCGTCGGACTGCAGCTCGACAGCTACCATCTGGAGTACTTCGGGTCGAAGGTGCACTTCGGCGGTCATGTCGTCGCCATGTACGGCTACGACGACCACGACGCCTACCTGGTGGACACCGACCAGCAAGGCGGAGCGGTATCCACCAGCCTGACCACACTCGCCCAGGCCAGGGCCGCGCGCGGCCCGATGACCGCCAAGCACCGGTCCTTCACCCTCACCGCCCCGAGGAACCTGCCTTCCCCGCAGGCCCAGATCATTCCCGCCATCACGGCCTGCGCCGATGCCTTCCTCAACCCGCCCATCGCCAACGTGGGGCACCGCGGCATCGACAAGGCTGGCAAGCTGGTACGCGCCTGGCTCCAGCGGACCGACGACCCACGGCGGGACCTGCCGCAGGCCGCCCTTCTGATGGAGAAGGCCGGCACCGGCGGCGCCCTGTTCCGCAATCTCTACCGCGACTTCCTCGCCGAATGCGTCCACCTGCTCGACAGCAGCCACCTGCGTACCGGCCACGAGCTGTACGCCGAGGCAGCCACCCTGTGGACGGAAGCCGCGGCACTGATCACCAAGGCCGGCGAATCAGGCGAGGCGCAGTACCTCGTCCAGGCGGGCACCGTCCTGAGCGATCTTTCCCGCATAGAACGCGAGGCCATGCAGGCGCTGAGCCGCCTGGGGAGTGAGACCCATGCGGCCCTACGTTAGGAGGGCCCAGCACGGGTTCCCGACGAGGGCGTCCAGGTCGGGGTCCGTGTCCGCCGCCCAGGCCGCGTAGCCGTCGGGGCGGACCAGAATCGCGCCGGGCAGGCCGTCCACCGGCCGGCCGCGCGTGGCACCGAGGTCGGGCGGGAGGATCCCGGCCAGGTCGAGCAGGACGGGCCGGCCGGCCAGGAACAGCGACGGGTCCAGGCCGGCGACCCGGTGACCGACCAGCGGGTGGTCGCCGGGCAGGTCGTAGGAGTGCGACAGCCCCGACATCAGGCCCGCCAGGTGTCTGTTGGCCTCGGGCAGGCGCATCAGGTCGGTGAAGACCTTGCGCAGCTCGACGGCGTCCGCGTCGGGCCGGGGAGTGGCGAAGACCCGCTGCGCCTGGGTGATGTGCAGGACCCAGGCCCCGGCCGGGTGCCGCTCGGCGTGGTAGGTGTCCAAGAGGTCCGTCGAGGCCCGGCCCCGCAGGACGGCGGCCAGCTTCCAGCCCAGGTTGAAGGCGTCCTGAACGCCCAGGTTCAGGCCCTGCCCGCCGAAGGGCGGGTGGATGTGGGCGGCGTCGCCTGCGAAGAACACGTTGCCCACCCGGTAACTGTCGATCTGCCGGGTGGCGTCGCTGAACCGTGAGGCGTTGTCCACGGCGGCCAGCACGGTCTGCTCGCCGTACACGATGCGCAGCAGTTCGGCGATCTCCTCGAACGTGACCGGCTTGTCCTTGGCCGGCTCCTCCTCGCCCGCCGCCCCGCCGGTGAACCGGTAGCGGCCGCCGCCCAGCGGCACCAGCATCACCCAGTGGTCGTCGACCTCGCGCGTGAGCGTGCTGATGTGCCCGATGGTCTTCGGCACGAGGTCGGACACCGACGACAGCCGCACGTCGGCCAGCACCGCCGTGTACGTTCCCGGCCTGCCGGGGAACGGCACGCCGAGCAGCTTCCTGACCGTACTGTGCCCGCCGTCGCAGGCCACCAGGTAGCGGGCCTCGATCCGCCGGTCGCCGGCCGTCACGACCACGCCGTCGTCCGACTGCTCGACCGCCGTCACCGCGCTCTCGCGCAGCACCTTGACCCCCAGCGTCGTGGCGCGCTCCTCCAGCACCGCCTCGATCTCCCCCTGCGGGATCGAGAGCGGGTACGGGTGCGCGGTGTCCCACGCCGTGCAGTCGAGCGGCACGGGCAGCATCGCGAAGTGCCCGCCCGCCGGCTCGCGTGAAAGTGCCCTGGCCTGCATCGGCTCCAGCAGGCCGCGCAGCTCGAGCAGCTCCTGTGTGCGCGGCTGGATCGCGCCGCCCTTGGTCTGCTCGATCCGGTACGGCAGGCGCTCCACCACCAGGACGTCCACGCCGGCCAGAGCCAGCTCGCAGGCCAGGGTCAGCCCGGTGGGTCCGGCGCCCGCCACGATCACTTCGGTCATCGTTCCTCCCGAAATCTCGACCGAGTGCAAATATATACCCGACGCGATAAACGTACGAGTGCAGATTTTGATAACGTGGAGACATGACAGGGCTGCGCGAACGCAAACGGGCACGGACCCATGCCGCCATCTCGGAAGCCGCCATCTCGCTCTTCCTTGAGCGCGGGTTCGATCAGGTGTCGGTGGCGGAGGTGGCGGAGGCCGCCGAAGTGTCGAAGCGGACCCTGTTCGCCTACTTCCCCGCCAAGGAGGAGCTCGTCGTCCACCGCTTCGCCGACCACGAGACCGAAGCGGCCCGCGTGGTGCGCGCCCGCCCGCCGGGGGTCGGGCCGCTGGCCGCGCTCCGCGACCATTTCCTGGACGGCCTGCGCGACCGCGACCCGATCACCGGCCTCAACGACGTCCCGGAGATCCTCGCGCTCATCCGCATGATCTCGGATACTCCGGCGCTGCGGGCGAGGGCGACCCGCTTTCAGGAGGGTTCGGAACGGGCGCTCGCGGAGGCGCTCCAGGACGTTGACGGCGTTCCCGCCCTGACCGCGCGCGTGGCGGCCACCCAGGTGGTGGGCGTGCACTGGTTGTTGTCGATGGACAACTCCGGGGCGCTGGCCGGCGGCCAGTCCGCCGACGAGCGCTATCCGCAGGCGGTCGCCGACGCCGAGCACGCCTTCGCGTTGCTGTCCGAGGGCCTGGCCGGGCACGTATAGCAGGCCGACCGCTGCGTGTGCTGTGGGCAGGTCAGGGCGGTCCGAGCACGTCCGGCGCGACCAGGGCGTGAGCGGCGGCGGCGAAGTACTGCTCGGGTGCCGCGTGCGTCAGGCCCAGGATGACGCCCTGACTGAGGCCGACCATGAGCGCGCGCAGCGCCGTGGCCAGGCGTTGCGCCTGCCGCGGCGTGAGCGCGTTCCCGTGGTGGACCCTTCCGGACAGCAGCGCGGTCAGTCGCTCCTCGTGCGCCCGTACGGAGGCGGCGAGCCTGGGCTGTAGCTCGGGGTCGCGCAGGGCCAGGTCCTGCAGACTGATCTCGAACGACAGCTGGCGCAGCGCGTCGGGGTCGTCGCACAGGCTCCGGTAGTGACGGGCGAAGACCTCCACCGCCTCGATGAGGCCCATGCCGGCGGGGACGGCCTGCTCGATGCCGTCGTAGTGCGGCGCGAGGCAGTCGGCGACCAGGGCGACGAGCAGTCCGTTCTTGCTGCCGAACAACGAGTAGACGGCGCCGGTGGTCAGCCCCGCCTGCTCGGCGATCTCCTCCAGCTTGGCCCGGTGGCCGTCGCGGGCGACGACCAGCCGCGCGGCCTCCAGCAGGGCCCGCCGGTTGTGCTCCTTGGCCTCGGCCCTTGTCATTCTCATAATCCTATTATTACCGTAATCTCATTATGAATGTTGCTGAGTACATGAGACACGTCCCCGGCTGCGCCGCGTACCCGACCGTTGACGCGCTCCAGACCGAGCTGGACAAGCTGACCGCCGCCCACCCCGACCAGGTACGGTCGCGCCGCATCGGCGCCTCGCGGCTGGGCGACCCGCTGCACGCCGTGACGGTCGGCGACGGCCCGGCGGACGCGGTGGTCATCGCCGGACCGCATCCCAACGAGCCGGTCGGCGCCCTGACCGCCCTCGCGCTGGTCGAGCTGCTCTGCCGTGACCAGCGGCTGCGGACGGAGCTGGGCTTTCGCTGGCACGTCGTCGCGTGCGCGGATCCGGACGGAGCCAGGCTGAACGAGGGCTGGTACGGCAGGCCCGGCGACCGCCGCGCCTACGCGGAGCACTTCTACCGCCCCGGTCTGGCCGACCAGGTCGAGTGGACCTTCCCGCTGGCCGGTGCGGACTACTCCTTCGACCGTCCGCTGCCGGAGACGGCCGCGCTGATGCGCCTCATGGACGAGGTACGCCCGTCGCTGGTCTGCTCGCTGCACAACGGCGAGTACCAGGGCGCGTTCTTCTACCTCAACCGCCGCGATGCGACGCTGGCCGAACGGCTGGCCGCCCTGCCCGGCCTGGAAGGCATCGGATTGCACCACGGAGAGCCGGAGCTGCCCGGCGCCGAACCGATCGTTCCCGCCGTCTACCTGACCCCGCCCGGCTCGCAGGTGGGCCAGGCTTTCGGCGCGGGCGGCAGCAGCGCCGACTACGCGGCCGCTTTCGGCGCACTCCACCTGGTCACGGAGGTGCCGACCTGGGCCGACGAACGCGTGGCCGACCAGAGCCCCAGCGACCGCCCGTTCCGGGAGATCCTGGCCGGGGGAGCGGCGGCCCGGCGCGAGGTGATCGACACGATGCGGGCGGGCATGCGGGCGGTCGGCGGCGACCTGAGCCTGCGCTCGCCGTTCCGCCGCTCGACCGAGAGCACGCTGGCGACCTTCCGCAAGCTCGGCGAGCTCGAAGAGACCGTGCCCGATCAGGACCGCACGGCCACGGTCGCCGAGGAGTTCGGCAACCGTCAGGCACTGCACCTGATGCGGCTGCGCCTGCTCGGGACATTCCTGCGCGCGCTCGACGCGGAGATCGCCGCGGGCAACCTGACGCCGGCCATCCGCGAGCAGCGCCGCCTGCTCGCCGAGCGCTTCGAGACGTGGTGCGGCCAGGCCGAGGCCGACCCTCCCGGCCCGCCGATCGAGCTGCGCAAACTGGTCGCCGTCCAGCTGGGCGCCGTCCTGACCGCCGCCGCGCACACGGCACCGAACCGTTGAGGAAGCGCACCACCATGGAGATCAAGACCGCGATCGCCTCCGAACGCCGGGAACTGGCGCAGCTGGTGCAGATCGAGCCCGGCGTACTTGTCGAGCAGGACGGGGGCGCGGCGGTGCTCCAGGTCGAGGTCTTCGACGTTCAGGGCGAGGATTTCGGCGGCGCGGGCGGCGGTCTCGTACAGCATCCGCCACAGCGTCTTCTCGCGCAGCGGGATGTTGCGGCGGGACAGCAGCCGGTGGATGGTGGTCTTGGTGACCGTGCGGGTCTCGTCGGCGCTCTCCTTGCGGCGTTCGGCATCGGCCGGGACCGAGTGCGCCGCCCAGTGCTTCTTGGCCTGGCACCAGATCAGCCAGGAGGTGACGGCGGCGCGGTCGATGGCCGAGGCGTAGGCGCGGTGAGTGTTGGGGTTGGCCGTGCGCGGGGTGGCCAGGAAGGCGTCGGCGGCCGCGGCGAGGCTGACGCCTTCACCGCGAAGGGCGGTGACCTTCGGCGCGGCGCTCATACCGGCCGCCGAGCGGCGGTCGCCGTGCCTGTCCGAACCATGTACCGGATAACGTGCCGGAGTCGCGCAGCGATCCGGTGAAGGGTTCTCCTGGTCGCCGCGCCGCCATGATCGCTCATGTACGTGATACGTGGAGGGTGTGGCGGGTGCGGACCGGCGGCCCGCGATGGTGAACGACGACTACAGGGCGTCATAGGCGGCGGTGAGGTACCGTCCGGCACTCTCGAACCCGGTCAGACCACCACCCCCCATCTTGTTCGGGGTGTAGCTGAAGGTGGCTCGCCGGTCGAGGTCGATGACGGCGATGGATCCGCCCCAGCCGCCCCACCAGCAGACCTGGCCGTCGGGCAGCCAAGGGAACGTGGCCACGGGGGTAAGGCCGAAGCCGATGCCCCAGCGCATGACGGCACCGTTGACCAGGTCCGGGCCGTCGGCCTGGACCTCGAAGATGCGCTCGATGGTGGGCCGCGAGAGGACCTTGACGCCGTCGGCGGTGCCGCCCAGGGCGATGGCGCGCAGGAGGGTGACGAGGGCTTTGGCGTTGGTGTGGCCGTTGGCGGCGCCGATCTCGGCCTGTCGCCACTGCGGGGTGTTCACCAGTTCCGCGTCGGGGGTGGGGCCGGTCATCGTCCGGAACCCGATGCTGGTCGTGTCGATGGCGGCCATGTCGAACTGGATCGGCGGTGGTGGGATGACGGGGGCGATGCGGTGCCAGTCGCCTTCGCGGGCGCCGATCTGCACGTCGGCGCGAAGCGGCGCGGCGAGTTCCTCGGCGACGAATCGGGTCAGGGACCGCCCGTCGACGCGGCGGATGATCTCACCGAGCAGGTGTCCCTGGGTGACCGCGTGGTATCCGGCCGCGGCCCCGGGAGCCCACCAGGGTGCCTGGCCGGCCAGCCGGGCGGTGGAGGTCGGCAGGTCGTAGACGTCGGTGATGGTGATGGGTTGTTCCCAGGCGGAGACGCCGGAGGTGTGGCCCAGGATGTGCCGGACGAAGATGCCGTCCTTGCCGTTTGCGGCGAACTCGGGCCAGTAGGTGGCCACCGGCGCGTCGAGGTCGATGGTGCCGCGGTCGGCGAGGACCAGGACGGCGAGCGCGGTGACGATCTTTGTGGTGGAGAAGACGTTGACGACGGTGTCGCTGGTCCAGGGGGAGGTACGCTCGGGGTCGCGGTGGCCGCCCCACAGGTCGATGACGGTCTCGCCGTCGACGTCCAGGGCGATCGCGGCGCCCACCTCGTCGCCGTTGCCGAGCGCTTCGGCGAAGGTGTCGCGGACGGCGTCGAATCCGGTCTTCACGCTTCCTTGTGGTTGCATCGGGTCTCCTGCTGGCCATCGGTTTCGGGATCGGTCGGGGTCGTGCGCTGTCGTCGCGGGGCGCGGCCGGAGGCGGCAGGCGACGAACGCGCCGCCTCCGGGCCGGGGTCACTGCTGGTCGAGCAGCTTCTCCGACAGCTCCCACAGGCGGGCGGCGGCGTCGGGGTCGGCGGCGTGCGGGGCGAGGCAGTTCGGGTTCGTCTCGGACTTCTCGATGACGTTGGAATCGGCGAAGTAGCCGCCGGTGACGCCCTCCAACAGCGGGGAGGCCGCGAGCAGGGTCTGGGTGGCGGCGCCCTGCTCGACCGTCTTCCACGGTGTTGCGTCAACGATCTGCTGGAACTCGGGAGTGATCTCGACGTGCCGCAGCAGGCCGGTGTCGTAGATCGCGCCGGGCTCGATCGCGTTCACCGTGATCTTGTCGCCGGCCCATCGCTTGGCGGCCTCGATTGCGAAGAGGATGTTCGCGGTCTTGGACTGCCCGTATGCCTGCCACGGGTCGTACGGGCGGTTGTCGTAATGGATGTCGTCGAAGACGATCCCGGAAGCCTGGTGGGTGGCCGAGCTGACCATGACGACGCGGGCACCGCCGGCCGCGGTGAGGGCGTCACGCAGGCCTGTGGTGAGGGCGAAGTGGCCGAGGTGGTTGGTCGCGAACTGCTGCTCCCACCCTTGGGGGGTGCGGGTCAGCTCGGGCAGCGCCATGATCCCGGCGTTGTTGACCAGGATGTGCAGCGGCCCCTGCCAGGCGGCGACGAACGCGTCGATGCTGGCGCGGTCGTCCAGGTCGAGCCTGCGGGCGTGCACGCTCGCGTTGCCGGTCTTCGCGGTGATGTCCGCCGCGACCTGCCGGCCGGCGTCGAGGTTGCGGACCGCGAGGGTCACCTCCGCGCCGGCGGAGGCGAGGGCGCGCGCGGTCTCGGCGCCCAGGCCGGAGGAGGCGCCGGTGACGATGGCGCGCTTGCCGGTCAGGTCCACACCGGCGATGACGTCATCGGCGGTGCTCTCCTTGGCGAACGGGATGTTGAGCTGGTCGGTCATGATGTCGTGTGTTCCTTCAGGGTCGTGTGATCGGTACGTGCGGTGGCTGCGGGTGGGTCAGGGGCGGATGAAGGCGCCGCCGTCGACGTCGAACGTCGAGCCGGTCATGTACTTGCCTTCGGGCTTGGCGAGGTAGACGCAGAGGCTGCCGACGTTCTGCTCGGCGTCGCCGATGCGGCCGAGGGCGATGCCCTTCAGGATGTCGGCGATGACGTCGGGGTGCTCGCGCTCGTAGCGCTCGGATTCGGCGGAGGTGACGTAGGGGTTGATGACGTTGACGGTGATCTTGTGCTGGCCCCACTCGCGGGCCGCGATGCGCGACAGGCCGCGGATGGCCTCTTTGTTGGAGCCGTAGGCGCCGTGGTGGGGAACCGACTGCACGCCGGCACCGGAGCCCATGTTGATGACGGTGCCCTCGGTCTTCTTCAGGTGTGGCAGCGCGGCCGTCATGAACCGCCAGGTCGCGAACACGCCGGACTCGTAGGTGGAGATCATGTCGTCCCAGCTCAGGTCCTCCAGAGCGATTCCCGTGCGGAACTCCTGGGCGTTGTTGATGAGGATGTCCAGCCGCCCGAACTCCTCGACGGCCTGGGAGACGACCCGCGCGGCGGCCTCGTGGTCCTTGTTGTCCGCGGTGAGCGCGAGCACACGGGCGTCGAGGACGACTGTTTCCAGCTCGGCCTTGGCTTGGGCCAGGGCGTCGGCGTTGCGGCCGGTGATCGCGACGGCCACGCCTTGCTTGACGTAGGCCTTGGCGATGCCCAGGCCGGTGCCCTTGCTGCCGCCGGTGATGAGGGCCACCTTGCCGAAGAGAGATGACATTTTCTGGTGGTGCCTTTCGCTTGGTGAGTGATCAGAGGGTGGCGGGCAGGGCGGCGCCGGTCAGACGTTCGGCCTCGGCCCACAGGCGGGCGGCGACGTCGCGGTCGAGGCCCTTCTTCGTGGGCCGCGCGATGGCAGGGGCACCGACCAGCCCCCAGCGCGGGCCGTAGTAGCCGCCCTGGGTCACGCCGGGCGCGGTTGCGGCGTACAGCATCGGGTCGGCGCCGGCCTCCGCGCTGTGCTGCGGGGTGATCTTCAACGCGATGCGGAACAGCAGGCTCGGTTCACCCCCGAGCCTCGGGCCGGAGGCGGCGATGTTGGTGGCCGCAGCACCGGGATGCGCCCCGGCTGACAGCAGCGGCCAGCCACGCTCGCTCGCGAGCCGGGCCAGGTGCCGGCTCAGCAGCAGGTCCGCCAGCTTGGATCGCCCGTACGCCCCGATCGGTTCGTAGCTGTTCTCCCAGTTCAGATCGCCGAAGTCGATAGTGCCGCGGGCGGCCATGCCACTGCTCATGGTCACCACGCGCGGGCCGGGCGCTTTCAGCAGCAGCGGCAGCAGCCGCACGGTCAGGGCGAACGGGCCGAGGAAGTTGCTGCCCAGCTGCAGCTCGAATCCGTCGACGGTCTCGTGCCGCACCGGGGGGAACATCACCCCGGCGTTGTTGAGAAGGATGTCGACCGGGCGTCCGTCGGCGATAAGGCCCTCGGCGAACTCCTTGACCGAGGCCAGGTCGGCCAAGTCGATCCGCCGCACCTGCACGTCTGCCGCCGGGTGGGCACTGAGGATCTCGGCGCGCGCCTGCTCGCCCTTGGCGATCGTGCGTACCGCCATGATCACCCGTGCGCCGGCCGCGGCCAGCTTGGTCGCGGCCGCCTTGCCGGTGCCGCTGTTCGCGCCGGTCACCACGGCGAGTTTTCCCTGCTGGCGAGGGATCTGGTACATGACGCACCTCTTAAGTACTGCCGGTTTCTTGTCCCTGGTCACGCTAACGCACCGCCGGTATCTTTGTAAAATACCGGCGGTGTGTAGGATGGGCTGGTGAACTTCAAGCGCGCCCGCAACGAGGAGCAGCGGACCGAACGACGCCGGCAGATCTTGAAGACCGCGGCCGCGATGCTGGCCGAGATGCCGGTCGCGAAGCTGAGCCTGAACGAACTGAGCCGGCGCGTCGGCCTGGCCAAGGTCAACGTGCTGCGCTACTTCGACTCACGCGAGGCGGTCCTGCTCCAGCTACTGGACGCCGAAATCCAAGACTGGATCGCCGAGCTGGAGCGGTCGTTTCAGCCCAGCGAGGGCACGCCGCGAGAGCGCGGTGACCGGCTGGCCGAGATTCTGGCCGAGTCGATGGCGCAGCGGCCGGTGTTGTGCGACCTGATCAGCGCGCAGGCCGCAGTACTGGAGCACAACATCTCCACCGAGGTCGCCATCCGGCACAAGCACGCCGCCAAGCACTCCATGCAGGCGCTGGTCCAGCTGGTCCTGCGGCACGTGCCCGAACTCGGCGCCCGCGGCGCGCCCCGGGTGGTGGAAGTGACCCTGCTGATGGCCACCGCCGCCTGGCCCTGCGACCGGCCATCAGAGGCGATGCTGGCCGCCTACGCCTCCGACCCGGCCCTGGCCGCCATGCGACTCGACTTCACCGAGGTGATGCGCCGGACGGTAGAGGTGACCATCTCCGGGCTCCTCACCCGCCAGAAAGAGCCGACGAGCGCGAGCCCGCGTCCCTGAGCACCGGCAGACGTCACCAAGGGATGCGCCGGGCTGGACGCAGGCCGAAGATCAAGCTCCCGGGCCCAGTGGCTTTTTCTCCCGTTGTCCGTAGGCACCTCGGAGAGGTCCCAACCGTGCTTGGCCGCGAGAGGGCCGAGTACGGCGCGCAGCCGGCCGATGCGGGCGGCCGTCACCTTCGCCAAGCCGCGCAGCGCGGCGCGGCGAGCACCCGGGCGCCGGCCTCGGTGCAGCCCCACGGGATCACCGCAGCCAACAGCTCGATGAACGGCCGCACCGTGGCGTACCGATCGAGCAGCGCGGCCCGCCACTCGGCCTCACGGTCGTCGTCATCCTCGGCCGGCGGCAGCAGCGCCCGCACCGTCTCCACCGCGGCGGCCAGGTCCGGGGGCGGTGCCGGCGGTCTCCTCCCGGAGCTGCTGAAGCTTGAGGACGGCGGGTGTCCCGTCGGACTGAAGTACGGGCAGGACCAGCGAGGCCATGCCGTACGCGGCCGGGCCGTCCGGCCGCAGCCGCCAGCGGTCCAGGAACTCGCCTCCGAGGCGAGGCAAATCGGCGAGCCAAGCGCGCGCCTCGGCGCCGTTCGCGCCATAAGACGCGGCGAACAGGTCGGGAACGTCGATGGAGGTCGACGTGTTCATGAAAGGCATCTCCTTCGTGGGTCCAGGGTCGATCTGCGACGAACGAAGGAGGTGTACTGCAGCAACTCCTGTTCGGCGTTAGCCTCCTGCTACCGGAGCAAGAACGGCAGGCCGGTCCCGCCGCGCCGGCGGCACCCGGCGTTGACGGCAAGTGATCCGGTGCTGCGTGCAGCGGGGCGCCCAGGAGCTCGGCCAAGTAGGCGGCTGGAACCTCTCGACCACCAGATGCGTGCCGGATGGGCTGGTCACGGTGCTGAATGACCTTTTCGCGGGGTGAGCTTGTCCCGCTTGTCCCCGGCACTCGTGGCTGCGACCGTCGGTCCTGCCTGGAAGAGTGCACCTCATGCGCGACGACGAGCTGGACGAGTTGAAGCACATCCTTCGCCGTGATGACGGTCTCGATCACGTTCGGACTTCGGCGGTGGACCTTGCCCGTTGGCTCGTGGACCACCTCGGCGACGAGCAGGCCACCACAGCCCATGCCCTGCGGACTCAGCACAAGGACGACTGGGACGAATGCTGGGCCACCCGGGCGCGGATCAAGGAGGACGTCGCCCGGCGGCTGGAGAAAGCGGATGACGCCGCCCTGTGCGCCGCGGCGCTCTGCGTGGCCTTGTGGCCAGAGGACCCTTACGCGGATTTCGACGACATACTGAAACGCGCCACCAGGCGGCGTCTGGGCTGGACTGCCGAGCAGGCGAGCGTCCTGTGGCGTCTGGCCGCCGCCGACCAGAAGCGGGGCTTTCGATGGGTCACATGCGTCAAGCTGGCCTTGGCCTCGCTCAAAGGGCTCGGAGAGCCGGAGCTTCGAGAGCTTGCTCCGTTGCTACGCGCCGTTGAGGAGACGCTGCCATCCGCGTGGGGGATCCGTGGCGCCGACCGTGCTCGCCTGCCTCAGGCCATGCGGTCCTACCTGGCGCTGGCCGACGGGCCGCCGACGGCTTTGCCCGACTCGGTGCTCGTACCGCGCGATCGATGGGCAGGGGGCCTGAGGGAGTGGCTCGGCGTCGAACCGATGCCGCACCTGGTCCAGCTGATCATTCACCTGGCCACCCTGGCGTCGGGTCTTCCGACGGCCGCGTGGCGGCGGACGTGCATGGACCTGGCGCTCCGAGAGGGCACCCGGGAGTTCGGCCGACGAGCGCTGGCCGGGCTGCTGGAGTGCGGCCCCACCACGATGCGGCGCCACGGAAAGCGGCAACAGGTGCTACTGGACGAGCGCAACGACGATCTGGCGAGAGGTGTCGTCTGGATGGCGGCGCTGACTGAGGGGCCCGCAGCGGTGACGGCACTGGAGGCGGTGGTGCTGCGGACTTCGTACGACACCTTCGCCTACTTTCCCGAGCCCAAGGTGGCCACGGCGGCAGTGCACGCCCTGGGGGCCATCCCCGGCCCGCAGGCACCCGCGGCGCTGCAGCGGCTGCTGACGAGAATCCACCACGCGGGAGATCGCAAGCAGATCGAGGCAGCGCTCAACGCCTCAGCGGCGCTTGCCCCGTGACGTGCAGTTGAGCGAGGTGGCTCTCTGACCGGACAGGACCTTGGCGAGGAGCCCACCAGCAACACCGTGCGACACCCCCGCCCGGCGGGCGATCTCCTGCAGCACCAGCTCCACGCCGACATCGACCAGCCGGTCCCGAAGAGTCCCGTCTACCCAGGCCGGATGTCACAGCTGGGTGGGCCATCTCGTCTCGGGTTCCGAAAGCGAAGGAACGCACCATTCCATAGCAAGGAGCTGGACATGAGCGAGCACGCCACGCATCGGAAGATCGCGCTGATCACCGGGGCGAACAAGGGGATCGGCCGTGCGGCCGCCGGGCAACTCGCCGCGCTGGGCATGACGGTCCTGATCGGCGCCAGAGACCCGCGGCGCGGTGAGGAGGCCGCCGCGGCGCTGCGGGCGGCGGGCGGCGACGCGCACGCGGTCACCCTGGACGTCACCGACCCGGCCACGGCCCGGGCGGCAGCGGAGCAGGTCGAGGAGCGCTTCGGCCACCTCGACGTGCTGGTCAACAACGCCGGCATCACCGGCTCCGGGCAGGTCACGCCCGTCGACGCCCACGACCAGGTCCCCAGCTCCGTCGATCTGGACATGGTCCGGGCGGTGTTCGAGACCAACGTCCTCGGGGTGATCGCGGTGACCAACGCCATGCTGCCGCTGCTGCGGCGCTCGCCGGCGCCGCGCATCGTCAACGTCAGCAGCGCCGCCGGGTCGCTGACCCTCAACAGCAACCTGGACGGCCCGTTCACGGCGCTGCCGGCGTCGGCCGCGTACTCGCCCTCCAAGACCGCGCTGAACGCGCTGACCGTGCAGTACGCCAACGAGCTGCGCAAGGACGGCATCCTCGTCAACGCCGCCGACCCCGGCTACGTGGACACGGAGATCAACAACCACAGCGGTTATCTCACGACCGAGCAGGGCGCCGCGATCCTGGTCCGCCTGGCCACGCTCGGCGTGGACGGGCCGACCGGCGGGTTCTTCAGCGAGAACGGCCCGATGCCCTGGTGACCCCGAGGCAGCGCTCGGTGTTCGAGCACGCCGATCAAGGCGGGCCCCACGCACACTCCGTGCGTGGGGCCCGCCCCCATTGGCGGACGGCCTACTGAGGCCGGATGTTGTGGTTATGGGCGAACAGGTTGCCGGGGTCGTACTGGCGCTTGACCGCCGCTAGCCGCTCATAGGTCCCCGTCGGATAGACGGCGGCGACGTCCTCCTCGGTGGCGGAAGCCAGGAAGTTCGCGTACGCGCCGTTGGCGTGAGGTGCGAGCCGCGCCCAGATCGCTTCCAGAGCAGGACGGGCGGCCTCCACGACCGGCTCCGGACCCAGAGTGGTCGTCACGAACATCAACTCCGCCCGGCGATGCGCGTAGGCGGTGGCGTCGGCCGGGACCCGGGACACCGCACCGCCGACGCTGCGAACGGCGATGAACGGCGACCCCTCCGACGCCCCGACCTCGGCAAGGATCCGTAGGATCTCGGGCGCCGAGTCCTTGCCGGCGAAGCCGCTCCGGGTGACGAGCCGGATGCCGGGCGGCGGGGTCGCGCCGTCCACGAGCGTGTCCGCATAGGGCTTCAGCGCGACGTCGTCGTCGATCACCGTGCCGAGCTGGCGGATCGGGTCGAGGGCCCGCGCGGCGAGCTCCGGGTCATCGCCGTCGAAGGTGACGAAGACCTCGACCGGCGCCTCGGGCCCGCCGGCGAAGGGGTTGGCGAAGCTCGCGATGGAGGTGAGCTCTTCGGGGGCGGTGCGGAGGTAGTCCGCCCAGCCCTGGAGCACGCCGGCCGCCTCCGCCGCCGGGAAGGCGATCCTGCCGTGGAAGACGTCCGTCGTCGGATGTGCCGCGAACTCGAAGGCGGTCACGATCCCGAAGTTGCCGCCACCGCCGCGAATCGCCCAGAACAGCTCCGGGTTCTCCTCCGCGCTCGCGCGCACGACCTCTCCGTCCGCCGTGACCAGCTCCGCGGCGACCAGGCTGTCCAGGGCCAGGCCGTACTTCCTGACCTTCCAGCCGATGCCGCCGGTCAAGGTCAGCCCGCCGACGCCGACGCTCTTGGTGTCGCCCGAGGAGATCGCCAGGCCGTGCGGGGCCAGGGCGGTCGCGACCTGACCCCAGGTGGCGCCGCCGCCGATCCGTACGAGGTGCCGTTCTTTGTCGATGACCTCCACCTGCGCGAGGCCGCTGAGGTCGATCACGATGCCGTCGTCGTTGGTGCCGAAGCCCGCGAAGGCGTGGCCGCCGCCGCGTACGGACAGCGGGAGCCCGCTGCCGGCGGCGAACCTGACGCCCGCCCGCACGTCCGCGACGCTCTTGGGCCGCAGAACATAAGCTGGACTGCCCGAAGTCAGTACCGAGCGGCTGGCCGACGCGTACTCCGCTGCGCCCGGCTCGATGATGTCGCCGCCGAAGTCGCGGCGCAGGGTGTCAAGTGCTGATCTCATGAACACGAGATGCCGGCGAGCCGATCCTTGTGACAGCGCGGAGTACGTGAGGTGTGTCACAAGGGCCACGGCGTCACAAAACGGCGGGGTCCGGCGTCTGGTGGGTGACACAGTCAAGAGCGAACAGGAGCCACCCATGCCGCACACCGCGCCCGAAGACCGCGGCGGGGACATGAGCCCGGACGCCGCCACCGAGGCGTTCCTCACCCACCGCAACCTGCTGTTCACCGTCGCCTACGAGATGCTCGGCTCGGCCGCCGACGCCGAGGACGTCCTGCAGGAGACCTGGCTGCGGTGGACGGGCGTCGATCTTGACGACGTACGGGATCAGCGCGCCTACCTGGTCCGGATCGCCACCCGGCAGGCGCTGAGCAGGCTGCGTACGCTGGGCCGGCGCAAGGAGTCCTACGTCGGCCCCTGGCTGCCCGAACCGCTGCTGACCGCGCCCGACGTGGCCGAGGACGTCGAGCTGGCCGACAGCGTCTCCATGGCGATGCTGCTGGTGCTGGAGACGCTGGGGCCGACCGAGCGGGCCGTGTTCGTGCTGCGCGAGGTGTTCGACCTGGACTACGACGAGATCGCCGAAGCCGTCGACAAGAGCCCGGCCGCGGTGCGCCAGATCGCCCACCGGGCACGGGCACACGTCGCCGCGCGCCGGCCGCGCGGGATCGTCTCCCCGGCCGAGACCCGGGACGCGCTGGCGGCGTTCCAGCGGGCGGTCGAAACCGGCGACCTGCAACGCCTGCTCGACATCCTCGCGCCGGACGTCGTCCTCCTGACCGACGGCGGCGGAATCAAGCAGGCCGCGCTGGCGCCCGTCGTGGGGGCCGGCAACATCGCTCCTGTGCTGAGCAGGATCAGCCCCGCGGCCTCGCTGCAGGCGGCGCACGTCAACGGCTACCCGGCGCTGGTCCTGCGGCTCGACGGCGAGATCGACACCGTCATGGCGGTGCGCATCGAGGAGGGCCTCATCACCGGCCTCTACGCCGTGCGCAATCCCGAGAAGCTGGCGCGCATGGAGCAGGAGACCGCCCTGCACCGCTGAGCCCGCCGATGTCACAGCCGGGCGGGCTGTCTCGTCTCGGGTTGCGAAAACGGGTTCTGAGTTCGGAAAGGTGATGATCATGCGGGTGTTCGTGGCCGGTGGGAGCGGGGTTCTGGGGCAGCGGCTGGTGCCGCTGCTGGTGGCGCGGGGGCACCAGGTGACGGCTTCGACGACGAGCGCGGCCAAGAGGGGCTTGCTGGAGCAGCTGGGCGCCGAGGCGGTCGTGATGGACGGGCTGGACGCGGTGTCGGTCGGTGAGGCGGTGGCCAAGGCCCGGCCGGACGCGATCGTGCACCAGATGACCGCGATTTCCGTGGCACACGCCGGCAAGCCCGACATGAAGCACATGGATCGGTGGTTCGCCGGCACCAACCGGCTGCGTACCGAGGGGACGGACCACCTGCTGGCCGCCGCCGAGGCGACCGGTGTGACCGGCTTCGTCGCGCAGAGCTACGGCGCCTGGAACGGCATCCGCGAGGGCGGCTGGGTCAAGACCGAGCAGGACCCGGTGGACCCGATGATGGGGACGCCGGCGGAGCCCGGGATGAAGGCGATCGGCCATGTCGAGGACGTGGTCGTCAAGGCCGGGGGCGCGGTCCTGCGGTACGGCTGGTTCTACGGTCCGGGCGCCACGGACGACCTGGTCGAGCCCGTACGCAAGCGGCAGTTCCCGGTCGTGGGGAGCGGCGCCGGCCACTGCTCGTGGGTGCATCTGGACGACGCGGCGAGCGCTACCGTCCTGGCCGTGGAGCAGCGGGCGAGGGGAGTGTTCAACATCGTCGACGACGAACCGGCCCCGGCCGACGCGTGGCTGCCCTACCTGGCCGGATGCGCGGGCGCCAAGCGGCCGATGCGGGTCCCCGCCTGGCTGGCCCGGCCGCTGGCCGGGGACGTGGCGGTGACGATGATGACCGAGGGGCGCGGCTTCTCCAACGCCAAGGCCAAGCGGGAGCTGGGCTGGGAGCTGCGCTACCCCTCGTGGCGGCAGGGCTTCAAGGAAGAGCTGGCATGACCCGCGCCGAAGAGTTCCAGGAGCTGCGGCCGCTGCTGTTCTCGATCGCGTACCGGATCCTCGGCAGCGTGAGCGAGGCCGAGGACGCGGTCCAGGAGACCTGGCTGCGCTACCAGACCTCCCCGACCGAGCCCGTCTCGGCCAAGTCCTTCCTGGCGGCCGTGGTGACCAGGATCGCCATCGACGTGCTGCGCTCGGCCCGGGTCCGGCGCGAGGAGTATGTCGGGCCGTGGTTCCCCGAGCCGCTGCTCGCCGACCCGTACCAGGACCCGGAGCGCTCGGCGGAGCTGGCCGACTCGCTGTCGATGGCAGCCCTGCTGCTGCTGGAACGGCTCAGCCCGCTCGAGCGCGCGGTCTTCGTGCTGCGGGAGGTGTTCGGGTTCGGCTTCGGCGAGGTCGCGTCGGCGGTGGGGCGTTCGGAGGCGGCGTGCCGCCAGCTCGCGGCGCGGGCGCGCCGCCACATGGACGCGGGCCGGCCCCGGTTCGAGGCCGACCGCAAGGAGCGGGAGGAGCTGGCCGAACGGTTCTTCGACGCCTTCCGGGAAGGCGACGTCGAAGGGCTGCGGGCGCTGCTCGCCGCCGACGTGCACATGGTCGCCGACAGCGGCGGCAAGGCCCCGCAGTGGGGTACGGGCGTCTTCGGCGCCGAGAACGTGGTCCGGGTGTTCGCCGCGCTCGCCCCGCTGTTCGCCCGCATTGGTGGCGTGGTGGAGCCGCACCAGATGAACGGCCAGCCGGGCGCGATCTTCCGGGACCGGGACGGCAAGGTCGTCAACACCTGGACGCTCGACGTCCTCGACGGACGGGTCCAGGCGATCCGTACGGTGCTCAACCCCGACAAGCTCGAGCACGTGGGCCCGGTGGCGGACGCCTGGGCGACCCTCCGCGAGGCGACCCAGGCCCGCCGACCGGCGGACTGACCGCAAGAGCCGGCTGGCCACCCCCGGACCTGGGGCAGCCGGCTCACAAGGCGGACGGCCGCGCCGGCACCACCACCTGCTCGGAGGCCGCGCCCGGACTCGCGAGCTCCCGCAGCGCCTGCTCGGAAGCCGAGCCCGGCTCGGCGGCGAACAGGTCCAGCCCGCAACACGCCGGCTCGTCGGGCAGCGCGATGAGCTCGCCGTGCAGGGTCAGCTCGCCCACGACCGGGTGGTGCAGCACGTACGTCCGGGACCGGACCCGCGCGACCGGGTGCTCGGCCCACATCCGCGCGAAGTCCGCGCTCAGCTCCCGCAGCTCGTCGACGTGCGCCGCGAGCCCGGCGTCCCCGCGATAGCGCCCGAGCAGGACCCGCAGGTGCGCCACCTGCTCGCGCGCCGCCCCCTCCCAGCCGGTGCGGTGCAGCTCGCGCAGGTGGGGCTCGGTGAACAGCAGGTGCGAGAGCGTCCGGCGGTCCGCCGGCAGCGCGGGGAAGTCGCCGAACACCGCCACCGCCAGCTGGTTCCAGCCGACGATCTGGGTGTGCCGGCCGACCACCAGCGCCGGCGTCATCACGAACGACTCCAGCAGATAACGCAGGCTCGCAGGCACCGCGGCCGCGCCACCCTCGCACGCCAGGGGCGGCCGGGCGATCCGGTGCAGGTAGGTCAGCTCGTCGCCGTCCAGGCGCAGTGCCGCGCCGACGGCGTCCAGGATCTCGTCGGAGACGCTGTCGCCTTTGCCCTGTTCCAGGCGCGTGTAGTGGGCGATGCTCACCCCCGCGAGCCGGGCCAGCTCCTCGCGCCGCAGCCCCGCGACCCGGCGCGTTCCGCCGTAGTCACGCAGCCCCACGTCCTCGGGGCGCAGCCGGGCACGGCGCGACTTGAGGAACTCGCTCAGCTCGGTCCGGTCGTTCACGCGACCACCCTATGCCGTGGGTGATCACGCCGTGAGTACGCAGGACACGGGCCTGGCCGGGTGGCCGCGCGGGCTCCAGGCTGTCAGGCGAGTCACCCACCTGAACGCATTGGAGATGAACGGTGTCCCAGACGCTCGGACTCATCGGGAGCGGAATGATCGGCTCTTCCGTCGCCCGCCTGGCCGTCGCGGCCGGCCTCGAGGTCGTCCTCAGCAATTCGCGAGGGCCGGAAACGCTCGCCGATCTCGTCGCCGAGCTGGGCGGACGTGCCCGGGCGGCCACACCGGCGGAGGCGGCACGCGCCGCGGACCTGGTGGTGGCGGCCATCCCGCTGAAAGCCTGCGACCAGTTGCCGACCGACGCCCTGACCGGCAAGACGGTGCTCGACACGTCGAACTACTACCCCGAGCGGGACGGCCACCTGGCCGAACTCGACGCGGGCGAACTGACCTCCAGCGCCCTCATGCAGCGCCACCTCGCGGGCTCCCGGGTGGTCAAGGCCTTCAACAACATCACCCCGCACCAGCTGTTCACCCTCGCCCGGCCCGCGGGCGCGCCCGACCGCAGCGCCCTGCCCATCGCCGGCGACGACGCGGAGGCCAAGGCGGAGGCCACCCGGCTGCTTGACGTGCTCGGTCATGACGCAGTGGACATCGGCACGCTCGCCGACAGCTGGCGCAGCGAACCGAACACCCCGGTCTACATCCAGCCCTACCTCGGCGAACTACCCGCCATGAACGTGGAGGACTTCCTCCGCTGGACCCTCCGGAACCCCGGCATCGCCGTCCCTGCGGCGCAGGTCGGCAAGCTCGTCGGGACCGCGGTCCGCCGATCGGCGGGGGAGGCGAGGCTCCCGAGCGCCGGCTGACCCTGAAGGCTCATCGCGCAGAACGCCTCGACGGCGTTGACGACGGCGGCGCGTCCCGCCGGACGTGGGCAAGGGGCGAGGTGTGCGGACCTTCGCCGTAGTACGGGCCGTAGTAGCCGCCCAGCCCGATCACCCCCACCACGGGGGCGGGCCGGGAGCGGCCAGCGCGAAGAAGGTGCAGATCGCGACGAGGACCAGCGTGATCAGGTACCCGTAGGGCAGGTTCATCGCCGCGCCAGCCCCGCGACGAGCACGGCGCCGACCACCAGGTGCAACAGCATCAGCACCAGCGTCGCGGCGAGACCGACGGCGCTGCCGAGCGGGCCGGACAGGGACAGGACGAGCACGACCAGGGCGGTGATCGTCCAGACGCGCCCGGGCCGGGCGACCCGTCGCTCCAGCACGGCCAGCAGCGCCCAGCCCGCGAGCCCGGCCACCAGGCTCGCGACGATGACCGATACCGGGCCGACGGTCTGCGTGCCGCCGCCCGCCCGCACGGTCAGTGCGGCGCCGGACAGCGGCACCGCCAGAGCCCACACGGCCAGGGCGGCCGCGGGCGCGCCGATCACGGTGAGGAGCAGTCTTCTGAGGGAGGTGTTCACGCCGCTCAGCCTCGCCTGCCCGGGCGGGTCGCCACATCGGGCCCGCGGTCGCGCTCTGTCCGCCCCCGGTGGGGTACGGGTCCTCCTTTAGTAGGTGATGGCTCCTTCGTACCGGCGACTAACCTTTGGCCGGTGAGCAAGATGCGACCCCAGCAGCCCCTGGCCGTGGCGGTCATGGCCCTCGGGGTGGGCGGCCTGACCGGCGTGACGCTGTGGGGGCAGAGCGACGGGCCGTTGCTCTGGCCGGATGTCGCGGTCGCGGTGTTGAGCCTGGTCGCGGCGCTCGCCCAGCTGTGGTGGCCGGTCTCCGGCGCGCTCGCCGCCGCCCTGCTCGCCGTGGTCTCCCCGGTGGCCACGCCGGCGGCGACGACGGGGGCGCTGCAGGTGGCCCAGCGCAGGCGCTGGCCCGTCGCTGTGGCGGTGGCGGCGACGGGCATGGCGGCCCACCTGGTCCAGGGGCTGTGGCGGCCGAGCTCCGGCATCTCCCTCGGCTGGTGGCTGCTGCTGATCTGCGCCTCGTACGGCGCGCTGCTCGGCTGGGGCGCGCTGGCCCGTTCCCGCCGCGCCCTGCTCATCTCGCTGCACGAACGCGCCCGCCGCGCCGAAGCCGAGCAGGGCAGGCGGGTCGCCGAGGCCCGCATGGCCGAGCGCCGCCGGCTCGCCAGGGAGATGCACGACGTACTGGCCCACCGCCTGTCGCTGGTGGCCACCCACGCGGGGGCGCTGGAGTACCGGCCCGACTCCTCGCCCGACCAGCTCGCCCGGGCCGCCGGGGTGGTCCGCTCCGGCGTCCACCAGGCGCTGGAGGAGCTGCGCCAGGTGATCGGCCTGCTGCGCGAGGAGGACGACCTCCTGGACGAGCTCGAACCCCAGCCCACGCTGGCCGACCTGGCGCGGCTGGTCGCCGAAGCGCGCCACGCCGGTCAGGACGTACAGGTCAGCGACGAGACCGGCGGCGCCGCCCCGCCCGCCGCCGGACGGACCGGCTACCGGGTCGTTCAGGAGGGGCTGACCAACGCCCGCAAGCACGCCCCCGGCCAGCCGGTGGAGGTGCTGCTGCGCGGCACTCCCGGCACGCGCCTGCTGATCGACGTCAGCAACCCGCTGCCCCCGCCCGGCTCGGCGCCGACCACGCCCGGCAGCGGCGTCGGCCTGGTCGGGCTCACCGAACGGGTACGGCTGGCCGGCGGGCAACTGGACCACCAGAGCACCGAGGGGCGGTTCCGGCTCCAGGCCTGGCTACCATGGCCCGCGTGATCCGCGTGCTCCTGGTCGACGACGACGCCCTGGTCCGTGCCGGGCTGTCCATGATGCTGGACGGCGCCGCGGGCATCGCGGTCGTCGGCGAGGCGGCCGACGGCCAGGAGGCCATCACCGCCACCGACGCCCACGCGCCCGACGTCGTGCTCATGGACCTGCGGATGCCGCGGCTGGACGGCATCACCGCCACCCGCCGGCTCCGCGCCCGTGCCCGTCCGCCGGAGGTGATCGTGCTGACCACCTTCGACACCGACGAGAACATCCTGCACGCGCTGCGTGCAGGCGCCAGCGGGTTCCTGCTCAAGGACACCCCGCCGGCGCAGATCGTGGAGGCGGTCACGCGGGTCGCGGCGGGCGAGCCGATCCTGTCCCCGCGCATCACCCGGCGGCTGATGGAGCGCACCGTCGCCCAGGCCGGGGCCTACGAGCGGGCCCGCGCCGCGCTGGCAGCCCTCACCCCTCGCGAGTACGAGGTCGCCCTCGCGATCGGGCGCGGCCGGACGAACGCGGACATCTCCGCGGAGCTCGCCATGGGCATCACGACGGTGAAGGCGCACGTCTCCAACATCCTCACCAAGCTCGACCTGGACAATCGCACCCAGATCGCGCTCCTCGCCCACGACGCGGGCCTCGCCTGAGCATCAGGGGCTTTCGTGGCCGAGGTCCGCGAGGCGGGTCAGGGCGGGCAGGGCGGCGGCGATCGCGCGGCGCTGTTCGGGGGTCAGCCGGGCCATGAGCGGGGCCAGGTGGCGGGTGCGGTCGTCGTGGCGGGAGCGGCCGATCCGGCGGCCGGCCTCGGTGATGTGGACGAGCACGGCGCGGCCGTCGGTCGGGTCGGGGCGGCGCTCCACCAGGCCGTCGCGCTCCAGCCGGGTGATGAGCTGGGTGATGCCGGGCTGGCTGACCTGCTCGGTCCTGGTCAGGTCGGTCAGCCGCATCGGGCCATCGCTGAAGGCGAGGGTGTCCAGCACCGACAGCGTCGTGAACGGCAGCTTCTCCAGCACGGGGAGCCGGATGTAGAAGCGGTTGAAGTGCTCGATCGCCGTGGTGAAGGCGTCCACGTCGAGATCGCCGCGCGAGGTGTCGTCCACGCCGAGAACATACCGAATCTTGTTTGAGCTGCGCTGACCCACGAACGGCCGCGAAATTTGATCATTTGCCCTATCTTCGACGGAAGCGCGCGACTCGAAGGGCATCCCGTGACCAACACCCCCAGCAACGTGCTGCTCGCCGGAGTCGTCGGCTCCACCGCCTACGGCCTGGCGGGGCCCGACTCCGACGTCGACCGGCTCGGCGTCTTCGCCACCCCCACGCTGGACATGGTCGGCCTGTCCCGGCCCAAGGAGAGCATCGTCCAGACGAACCCCGACCGCTCGCTCCACGAGGTCGGCAAGTGGTGCTCGCTCGCGCTGGGAGGCAATCCGACCGTGACGGAGCTGGTCTGGCTGCCCGACGAGCTGTACGAGACCCGCACCCCGCTCGGCGACCAGCTCATCGCCATCCGGGCCGCGTTCCTGTCCGGCCCGCGGGTCCGCAACGCCTACCTCGGGTACGCCACCCAGCAGTTCAAACGCCTCGACCAGCGCGGCGACGGCTCGTTCTCGGCCGACACCCGCAAGCGGACCAGCAAGCATGCCCGCCACCTCGCCCGCCTCCTGCACCAGGGGCGAGAGCTGTACGAGACCGGCCACCTGCCGATCCGGCTCCCCGACCCCGAGGCGATCCGCGCCTTCGGGGAGAGGGTCGCCGCCGGCAGCCTGGAAGAGGCCCAGGCTCTCCTGGCGGCCACCGAGGAGGCGTTCGACACCGTGCGCACGCCGCTGCCTGACCAGCCCGATGAGGCGACGGTCGAAGCGTGGCTGCGCGAGGTCCGCATCGCCCACTGGGACCCGCGGACCTCGCCACCCGTCGTGGGGGATCAGCCGTTCAGCAGCGGTACGAGGTATTCCTCCTCGTAGTCGAGGTGGGCCTCGACCTCGAGGGTGAGCCGTTCGACCTCCGCCAGCAGCGTGCCGGGGGACAGGTCGTCGTCGCGGAGGAGCGTCTGGAGCTCTTCCAGCAGCCGCTGGACGGTCTCGTGCTCGGCGCGCAGCCGGGCCATCACCGGCTCCAGCTCCGGATAGCGGCCCTCCACCGCGGGGAAGACGGAGCCGTCCTCGCGCGTGTGGTGCTCGTGCAGGTTGTTGCACATGGTCAGGCAGTTGACGCGCAGCTGCGCGCCGAGGCGCGGGCCCGACCGGGCGACCTCGGTGCGGATGCGGGCCAGCTCCCTGCGGAAGGCGTCGTGCACCAGCTTGAGCGCGTCGCCCAGACGGCCCGGGGGCGGCCCGTCGAAGATCGGGAGGAGCGCGACCACGGGCAGGACGCGGCCCGCGCTCTCCTGGTACCGCCCCCAGCCGGGGTCGGCCTCCACGGCGCGGGCGAACATCCGGTCGCGTTCCTCGCCCTTCAGCACGACCGCCTTCGCCTGGTAGGTGAAGACGCCGTCCTCCACGCCGACCTGCGGGTTGGCGACCAGGTTGTGGTACCACGCCGGGTGCCGCGGCGCGCCGCCGGCCGAGGCGATGATCAGGTTGCGCTCGCCGTCGGGCAGGTAGCCGAGCGGCGTCGTGTGGCGCGCGCCCGTGCGCGCTCCGACGGTCGTCAGAAGGAGCAGCCTGGCTCCCTCGAACATGCCGCCGACCTGGCCGCCGTTGGCCCGGAACTCGTCGATGATCTGCTGGTTGAAGTCAATGGGCATGCGTGTATTCGCTCCAAAGCGGGATGGGTTCTTCGATGACCTGGGAAACCCGTCAGAGCACGCCGGAACGACGTGCGCGGGTCAGCTGCGTTCAGGCAAGCCCAGCGATGTGAGAAGTCATCGGCCTCATCCCCTTTGGTTTCGGCGCCTCCATGCCGCCGCCGTCCGCACGGCCGGCGTCACGCGACGCGACGGCCATTACACGTTGATCCGCGACGGATGTCAACTCGCCCGGAGGAAGTGCGCGAGGACGGAGTCGAACCGCCACAGCCGAGGCGTCCGGTTTACAGCCGGGTGGGCTCACCAATGTGCCCAGCTCGCGCATAATCGGGCGCGGCAGGATTCGGGCCTGTAACGGACCCGGCTTCGTAGGTCGGCGCTCTATCCATTGAGCTATAGGGCCAGCGGTGCCGCCGACGGGGCTTGAACCCGCACATGTTCAGAGGAAAGTCTGGCAACTCTTCCCTATTCGTCTACGACGGCGTGGAGATACTTCCGCCACCCGAACTGCCGCGCGGTCTTACGGAGGTGACAGTTCGCGCAGCGCACCTCGCATTTGGCGATTTCTCGAGCCACGGTCACCCATCGCGTGCGGCCGGTCAGCATGGAGCCGACATTCTCCACCTTCTCTCCCCGGACGTGGTCGAATTGCAGGACGATGGGATCGGCCTCGCCGCAGTCGATACAGGGGTTGCGAGCGAGGTACTCCATCAGATTCCTAAAGACCTCTTCGCGTTGCGCTGCTGCGTACCTGTCGCGTCGAACGCGATAGATGTCCGAATTCTTGCGGTAATGCTCTCGCTGGTACTCGCGGTTGCATTCGCGGCAGTATGCCTGAAGGCGGGTTGCGGACTTGCGGCCAAACGCATCAATCGGGAGTTTTTGTCCACATCGGGGGCAGGTTCTCACCTCCAAATGATATCTAAAATCAGTACGTCCGGCGGGATTCGAACCCGCACCGTCCGGTTCCTTAGACCGGTGCCTCTGCCATTGGGCTACGGACGTGCCGGTGCTGACGTGGACCGACAGGATCTCGAAACCTGAACTCCTGCTTGCAAGGCAGGCGTGATGCCTTTTCACCATCAGCCCAAAGAGAAAGGCCGCCCGGTGGATTGCCCGGCGGCCTCTGGAGAATCCTGACGGGGGATTACCCAGAAAGCCGCCCGGCCAGCGCGAGCGCGCCGCCGTACGCCGCGCCCCGGCGATAGTGGCGTTCGGCTGCGAATCGCATGGGAGGCCTTTCCTTTCGTTCTTCCGACGAACCTGACAGTAGCCGGTGCGCAGTGGCACCTGCCATTGATTTATCGTGGGGTATGCGGATCGGAGAGCTCGCCGCGCTGCTCGGGGTGTCCACCCGGACGGTGCGCTACTACCACCAGCAAGGCATCCTGCCGGAGCCGCCGCGCCTGGCCAACGGCTACCGCGAGTACGGCATGCGCGACGCCATCGCCCTGGCCCGCGTGCGGCGCCTGGTGGAGCTCGGGCTGAGCCTGGAGGAGGCGCGCGACGTCATCGCGGACGACCGCTCCCGCGAGTTGCCCGACATCCTCGCCGAGATCGACGCGGACCTGGCCCGCCAGGAGCACGAGATCCAACTGCGCCGCCGGCGGCTGGCCGAGGTGCTCAAGCAGGCCGAGGCCGGGTCGCTGGGCCCCGACGACACCTCATCGCCCGATCTGCTGGCGTTCCTGCGCACGGTGGAGCTCCCGGCGTCGAAGGCGGCGGCCTGGGACCGCGATCTGCTGGTGCTGATGGACAGCATGGCGACGAGCGGCGATCGGAAGCGGGCGTTCGAGACGTTCGACGCGCTGGCCGCCGACCCCGAGATGACGGCGCGCGGCCACGACTTCTACCGCAGGCTCGACGCGCTGGCCGACGCCTCACCGGACGATCCCCGGGTGGGGCCGCTGGCGGAGTCGCTGGCCGACTACAGCATGGTGCACCTGCTGGCCGGCTCCGGCCCGCACGACTGGGACCCGGCGGCGGTCGAGCCGTTCCTCGACGGGCTCGCCCCCGCGCAGGCCGAGGTCGTACGGCAGGCGATGCGGATCATGGCGCGCCGGTGACGCGCGGGGCGACCCCGTCGAGCACCCAGTCGAGACCTTCGTCGAAGTCGGGCTGGACGTCGTCGCCCGTGACGACCCTGGCCACCGCCGGGTAGCGGCCGGTGGCCAGCATCCGGGTGAGGTACGGGCCGACGGTGCTCTGCCACTCCCGCTCGTCCAGGCCGCTGGCGCGCTCGGCCCGCCGCTCGGTGATCTCGAGGCGGACCGCGCCCATCACGTACGCGTTGACGGTGCCGACGACCCGCATCACCGTGGCGACCGGCACATCCCCCAGCGCCGCCAGGGAGGTCTCCAGGTAGGCCAGCGCGTTGGGCCCCAGATTGGGACGCCCGCCCAGCAGGTCGGCGAACCACTCGTGGCGCAGCGCCGCCTGCCTGGTGAGCCGGGCGAGATCCCGCAGCGCCGCCCGCCAGTCGCCGCCGGGCGGCTCTGACGGCACGATCTCGCCGTACACCTCGTCCACCATGAGGTCCAGCAGCTCTTCCTTGGTGGACAGGTAGCCGTACAGGCGCATGGGGCCCGCGTCGAGCGCGGCGGCGACCTTGCGCAGCGACACCGCGTCGAGCCCCTCGCGGTCGGCGAGGTCGATGGCCGCACGCACGATCCGCTCCCTGCTCAGCGGGCTCGGCGTGGGCCTGCTCGGCGGCTCGGGCCGCTCCCAGACGAGCATAGGCTCACCTCCTTGAGGAATGAGAATACACCGTCTATCGTCGATACAGTGTATTGCTCAATACAGTGTATCGAAAGGACTCTCCCATGACCTCTCCCCGCATCGCCGTCGTCGGAGCCGGGCTCGGCGGCCTCACCCTGGCCCGCGTCCTGCAGGTCCACGACCTGCCCGTCACCGTCTTCGAACGCGAGCCGTCACCCGATTCCCGCTCCCAAGGCGGCACCCTCGACATGCACGCGGGCTCCGGGCAGACCGCGCTGGCCAAGGCCGGGCTGCTCGACGAGTTCCGCGCGCTGGCCCGGCCGGAAGGGCAGGAGAAGCGGATCCACGACGAGCACGGGACCCTGCTCCACCACGAGCAGCCCGCCGACGGCGACGAGAGCATGCCGGAGATCGACCGGGGGCAACTGCGCGGCCTGCTCATCGGCTCGCTCGCCGACGGCACCATCCGCTGGGGCCACGCCGTGGAGGGGGCCGCCGGGCGGAGCGTGCTCTTCCCTGACGGCTCCAGCGAGGAGTTCGACCTGGTCGTGGGCGCGGACGGGGCCTGGTCCCGGGTGCGTCCCGGCCTGTCGGAGGTGACGCCGGCCTACACCGGCGTCAGCTTCGTCGAGACCGGCTTCGAGGAGGCCCGCCACCCCGTGCTGGCGCGCCTGGTCGGCAACGGCACCATGTCGGCCTACGGCCCCAATAAGGCCGTGCTCGCCCAGCGCAACAGCAACGGCCGCATCCGCGTCTACGCCGCCTACCGCGGTCCGCAGGACCGGCCGGTCTCCGAGGTGCTGTCGATGTTCGACGGCTGGGCCGAGAGCGTACGCGCGCTCCTGCTGGAGGCCGACGAGCCGTTCGAGTCCCGCCCGCTGTTCACGCTGCCCGTCGGCCACTCCTGGCCGCACGCCCCGGGCCGCACGCTGCTGGGCGACGCCGCCCACCTGATGCCGCCGCTGGGCGTGGGCGCCAACCTCGCCATGCTCGACGGCGCCGAGCTGGCCGACGCCCTGGCCGCCGAGCCCGACGTGGACGCGGCGGTCCGCGCCTACGAGAGCGTCATGTTCCCCCGTGCGGCGCGCCTGGCCCGCTTCGCCACCGACGGCCTCGACGCCCTCTTCTCCCCGGAAGGCGTCAAGGGGGCCCTGTGTCTCTTCAGCGAGCTCACCGGCTGACCGCTGCCGTGGTCGCGGCGGAGGTCGCGAAGGCCTGCCGGCCGCGGGCCAGGAGCTCCCGTACGGCCGGGCCGTGGCCGGTGCGCCAGACCAGCGCCAGCAGGGCGGGCGCCTCGACGTCGGCGATGGTGCGGGCCACGAGCCGGTCGCCGTGGCGGGCGGCCATGGAGTCGCTGAGGACGCCGACAGCGACGCCGCGGGAGGCGAGGTCGGCGATGGCGTCGGCGGCGCTGGCCTGCAGGGCGATCACGGGCCTGCGGCCCTGCGCGGCGCAGGCCCGGTCGAACACCGCGCGCAGCCCGGTGCCGGGCGGCATGCACACGATCGGGTACGCCTCCAGGTCGCGCAGGCCGACCTGGGGCAGCTCGGCCAGGGGGTGGCCGGGCGGGACGGTCACGACGAGGCGCTCGCTGGTGATCGTGAGCGCCTCCAGCCCGTCGAGGGCGTCGGTGGCCGTGCCCACCAGGGCCAGGTCGATGGTGCCGGCGCGGACCCCGTCGATGAGGCGGTCCGAGTTGTCCTCCAGCAGGGAGAGCTCCACGCCGGGATGCGCCCGGTGGAAGGCGGCGAGCGCGTCGAACAGCGGCGTGACCGTGCAGCCGATCACCATCCCGATCGTGAGCCGCCCCCGGATCAGGTCGGTCACCTCGCCCACCGCCTCGCCGACCGCCCCCGCCGCCGCGAGCGCGGCCCGGGCGTGCTCCAGAGCCGCCCGGCCCGCGACGGTCAGCGTCGCGGTGCGGCCCGAGCGGTCGAACAGCTCGGCGCCGAGCTCGCGCTCGAGCTGGCGGATCTGGGCGCTGACGCCGGACTGGCTGATGTGCACCCGCTCGGCGGCCCGGGTGAAGTTCTGCTCCTCGGCGACCGCGACGAAGTACTCCAGCTGCCTCAGTTCCATAACCAGAGATTCTAGCTTCCATCAGAACCATCTGTTGGACTTCTGATGGGTGGCCGGGCAGGGTGGAAAACATGACGGAATACGAGAAGGCCATGCGGCCGGAGGACATCACCCGCCTGTTCGTCGAGCGGTCCAACGCCGGTGACGCGGCCGGAGTGGCGGCGCTGTACGAGGAGGACGCGGTGCTGGCCTACCCGCCGGGCAGCCAGACGGTGGGCCGGGAGGCGATCCGCGAGCTGTGGGAGAAGGTGCTGGCCGGGCGGCCGCACTTCGAGCCCGAGCAGCCGCTGCCGACGCTGATCCACGGCGACGTCGCGCTCACCTCCACCCCGCCGAGGGACGGGGCCGGGGCGCGGGCCCAGGTCGTACGCCGCCAGCCGGACGGGAGCTGGCTGCGCGTGATCGACCAGCCCGAGTTCGTCCCGCCCACCGGCTGAAAACGGGTCGCCGGGCAGGGCGGGGGCCGACTACGGTCGCGTGGATGAGCGATGATCGTCTGCCCCTGCTGTGGCTCTGCGGTCCGTCGGGCGTCGGCAAGTCGACGGTCGGCTGGGAGGTGTTCACCCAGCTCAGCCGGAGCGGCGTCAGGACGGCGTTCGTCGACGGCGACCAGATCAGCATGTGCCACCCGCTCCCCGAGGGCGGCACGCACCCCGTACGGGCGCGCCATCTGGCGGCGATGTGGCCGAACTTTCGCCGGGAAGGCGCCCAGTGCGTGGTCCTGTCGGGCTTCGTCTTCACCGACGAGGAGGTCCGCCAGTACACCCGCCTGCTCCCGGACGCCGCGCTGACGCTGTGCCGGCTGCGGGTCGGCCAGGCCGAGCTCAAGGAGCGCTTCCTCGCCAGGGGCTGGCGTCCCGACCTGGTCGAGCAGGCCATCGCGGACGCGGAGGCCCTGGAGCGTACGGACTTCGCCGACGTGTGCGTGGACACCGACGGGCTCTCGATCGCGGAGGCGGCCAGGACGGTCCTCGCCCGGGCCGGGGGATGGCCGCTCGCGCGGGTGCCGGTGCTGTGGTTCTCCGGCGCGACCGCCGTCGGCAAGTCCACGGTCGCGTACGAGGTCTTCTCGCGCCTCATCAGGAGCGGCGTCCCGGCCGCCTACGTCGATCTCCAGCAGATCGGCGTGCTCCGTCCCGTCACCGACGACGCTCGGCGGCTCAGAGCGGGCAACCTCGCCGCCCTGTGGTCCGGCTACCGGGCAGCCGGAGCCCGCTGCCTGATCGTTTCCGGCGACGCCGGCCTCGACACCTACGCGGACTCCCTCCCCGTAGCCGCGCTGACGGTGTGCCGCCTGCACGCCGGACCCGGCACGCTGGCCGAACGGGTGATGCTGCGCGGGCAGGGCGGAGGGCCGGCCATCCCCGGCGACGAGCTGAAGGGGCTGGATCCCGGCGCCCTGCGGCGGGCCGCCGAACGGGCGGCCCGTGAGGCCGAGGCCCTGGAGCACGCCGGCGCGGGCGACCTCCGCCTCGACACCGACGGCCGGTCGGCGGCGGAACTCGCCGAAGAGGTGCTGGCCGCCTGGCCCGGCCGTCCCGCCGGCGCGTGAGGCGGCGCGGCGGCCGTCAGCCCGCGGACGCCGGGCTCAGAGCCGCTGCAGCCCGCTGAGCACCCGTTCCAGCAGGCCGGCCTCAGGCCGCCCGCCGGGCAGGCGCGGGTGGTACAGGTGCAGCAGCCCTTCGGCCGCCATGTCGGCGATCAGCACACGGGCGACCCCGAGCGGGATCTGCAGCACCGCCGCCACCTCGGCCACCGACCGGACCTGCCGGCACAGCTCGCTGATGGCGGCGTACTCGGGCGTGATCAGGGCGAAGGTGTGCGGCGGCGCGTCGGCGGAGCACACCAGGGCCTCCATCGCCAGCTTGATGCGCGGCGCGGTGCGCCCGCCGGTGACGGCGTAAGGCCGGACCGGCGAATCCGGGTCCTGCTCGTCGGGATCGGGCGGCGGCCGCCAGCCGCCGCCCCAAGGCGGGTCGGTCATGTCCGCTCACCAGGACTGCCGGGCGCGAAGGGCCGGGGTGAGCACCTGTCCGGCCCGGTCGGCCAGGAGCGTCATCTGGTACGCCACCACGCCCATGTCGCAGTCGGGGGTGGCCAGCACGGCCAGGCAGGAGCCGTCGCTGATGGCCACGTTCAGCATGAGCCCGCGCTGCATCTCGATCGCGGTCTGGACGACCGGCCCGCCCTCGAACAGGGTGGCCGCGCCCTGCGTCAGGCTGGCCAGGCCCGAGGCGACGGCGGCCAGTTGCTCGGCGCGTTCGGGCGGGAAACCGGCCGAGACGGCGAGTGGCAACCCGTCGGAGGAGACGACCGCCGCGTGGGCGACGCCGGGGACCGACCGGGCGAAGTCGGTGATCAGCCAGTCGAGATTGCTGTTGCGGGTCATGGGCCTTCCTCGCGGGTCGTGCTCCCTGCATCGAAGGGAGGGATGCTGCGCATGCAGATGTCGTCGCGGGCCGCTCGGAACCCCAGCTGGTAGCTGGCCATGCGGTCGCGGACCTGCTCGGGCGAGATCTGCGGGATGGGGGCGACGCCCTTGGGCACCGAGGGGTTGTCGGCGCTGCCGGGCACCAGATTGGCCTTGGGCACGCGCTTGGGCAGGCCGGAGGCGGTGGTGCCGTCGTTGGCCGGGCTGGCGGCGGCCTCGGCCGCGCTCCACCCGGCGTCGGCCTGGGGCGAGCTCCAGGCGCCGTCGGAGGTGTCGTGGTTGAACCAGGCCGACTTCACCGCCGCGAAGATCGGCAGGTAGCCGTCGGGGTCGGGGACGGGCGCGACGCCCAGCCCCGTGCCGAGCGGGTCCACGGAGATCGCCCTGGCGGGGACGGCCCCATCCGGGAACGGGCCGTTGGCGATCGGGCCCGGCGCCGCGCCGCCGAACGCCGGGCTTCCCGGGACCGGGCCCGGGGCCGCGCCGCCGAAGGACGGGCCTCCCGGGACCGGGCCCGGGCCGCCGCGCAGGAGGTCGAAGCGCGCCCTGGCCCCGGGCGTGTCGAACATCCCCGGCCAGATGGCGGCCGCCGACCAGTCCGCCGAGGACTTGTCGGGCCCGGGATCGGTGGCGAACGACGGCCAGTCGGCCGAACCCGTCCCCACGGCCGGTGAGTACGGCCGCGGGGACGGAACCACGGGCGGGGGAGGGGTGACCCAGGAGTCGGATATGTCGAACGGCCGCCCGAAGGAGGCCGCCGGCGTCGGCTGGGCGGGCGGCTGCAGCAGCGCCTCCGGCAGGAACACCGTCGCGGTCAGCCCCTTGGAGTCGTTGAGGTGCAGCTGCACCCGGATGCCGTGGCGGTGGGCCAGCCGGGCGACCACGAACAGCCCCATGCGCCGCGAGACCGACACGTCCACCGTGGGCACGTTGGACAGGCGCTCGTTGGCCTGCGCCAGCTCGTCGGGGACCATGCCGATGCCGCTGTCGGAGATGGACAGCACGGCGCCGCCGCCCTCGATGGCGGCGGCGGTGACGACGACAGACGTGGTCTGGGGCGAGAACGACAGCGCGTTCTCCACCAGCTCGGCCAGCAGGTGGATGATGTCGTTGACCGCCTGCCCGGAGACGGCGCTGCGGGTGGCGACCCGGGGCGTGACCCGCTCGTAGTTCTCCACCTCCGACAGGCAGGCGCGTACGACGTCGGCCACGCTGACCGGCTTGTTCCAGCGCCTGGGAGGCTCCTGACCGGCCAGGAGCAGCAGGTTCTCGTTGTTGCGCCGCATGCGTGTGGCCAGGTGGTCGAGCGTGAACAGGCTGGCCAGCCGCTGCTCGTCCTGCTCGCCCCGCTCCAGCCCGTCGATGAGCTTGATCTGCCGCTGCACCAGGGTCTGGCTGCGCCTGGACAGGCTGACGAACATGGCGTTGACGTTGGCGCGCAGCCTGGACTCCTCGCCGGCCAGCCGGACGGCCTCGCGGTGGACCTCGTCGAAGGCCCGCGCGACCTCGCCGACCTCGTCCAGGGAGTCGACCCCGATGGGCGGGATGGCCACGGTGGTCTCGTCGCCGGCCTCGTGCAGCGAGCGCACGGTCCGGGGCAGGCGTACCCCGGCGATGTGCAGGGCCTCGGTGCGCAGCCGGCGCAGCGGCCTGACCAGCGACTGGGCCATGATGGCGGTGACCATCAGGACCGCGAGCAGCAGCAGGAGGCTGTAGGTGGCGGCCAGCAGCGCGTCGCGGCGCGCGGAGTCCTGCAGCGTGCGGCTCTGCACGTTGATCGACTCGCCGAGCCGCCGCTGGACGGTCCACATGCCGTCCACAGTGCCGCTGATCGCCTCGAACCAGCGCTCGGCGTCGTCCTCGCGGCCCGGGTCGAGATCGACCCGGCCGCCCTCGGTGACCTGGGCCAGCGCGCGCAGCCTGATCGCCTCGGCGCGGTCCACCAGCGTGCCGGTGACGGTGTCGTCGTAGGTCTGCAGCTGGTCCAGCGTGGCCACCGACCTGAACACGGCGATCTCGCTCTCCTGCTGGGCCCGTGCGGCCATGAAGCGTTCGAGCTCGCCGCTCTGGAAGCGGCCCGCCGAGGCCACCGCGGCGAGCAGGCCGCGCTGCTGCGAGGCGGCGTCGTGCGCCTTGGACAGGGCCGCCAGCGCGCGGACGCTGTTGCCCAGGGCCTCCTGGTCGCCGCCCTGGGCGATCTGGTCGTGGAACTGCTGGAAGGCGTTGATGATCTGGGAGTACTTGGTCAGCGCCGGCAGCGCGAGCAACTGGGTGGACTGCACGATGCCGCGGGTCGCGGGGATCTCCGGCAGGCGGCTGATCATCTGCTGGGTGATGGTCCAGGCACTCTCGCCGTGGTCGGGGGTGATCGTCTGGGCCTTCGCGCGCACGGCGGCGACCGCCTCGTCGACGGGGGCGAACTGCCGGCGCAGCGGCTCCGCGCGCGCGGCCGAACGGCCGGTGGCCACGAAGTAGACCGCGAGGTCGCGCTCGCGGGCGAGCTGGTGGGTCAGCTCGATGACGGTGTCACCGAGCTCGGCCTTCTCCAGCACGCGCTGGTACTGGCCCGCCGCGGCCCACGAGGTGATCACCTGCTGGGCTCCGAGCACGACGCCCACCCCGGTGGGGATGAGGATCAGGGCGACGAGACGCGCCCGCACCCGCCAGTCACGCAGTCGCAGCCTGCGCTTCTGCCTCCTGCGGACGTGCGCTAATCGGGGGCGAGGGCGGCGCGCGGTCGGTTGCTTCGTCACTGGCTCCCCACTCTGTCGCCTGAACGCACGCCGGCATGCGAGGCGCGTGATGTGCGCCATGAGACGAAGAGCAATTTGAACACACACCGACGAGGTAGGCCAACCTTACAAAGACCATGACTTCCATTGGAATGGCCGATTGACCTGGAATCCCTCCTATCTGCCCAAGGTTGCCAGAAATAGGACACTTTTGGACAACCCGTAATGTTCCACCGAGTCATGACTCATGACATTTCATGGCAATTGCCGCAGATCCTGCTGTACGATCACCGGCGGCCTTTCGGATGCGTGGACTCGCCAAGGAGAAACCCTCAATGGAATCCGGTTCTGCTTTTCGCGCGTTCCTGGCGTTCCTGGCCGCCGCCGCCCTCGCCGGGTGCAGCGGCGGCAGCACCCTCGCGGCGAACCCGGGCACGCCGGGAGACCTGGAGAAGACCACGCTGACCATCGGTGTCAGCCCCACTCCCTCCTCGGCTCCGGTGTTCATCGCCGATCGCAAGGGCTTCTTCAAGGCCGAGGGCCTGACCGTCAAGACGGAGATCATCCAGGCCCCGCAGCAGGTCATGCCGAAGATCCTCAACGGCGGCATCGACATATTCAAGGGCAGCTACGTGTCCCTCATCAACATCCAGGGCAGCGGCGCCGCCAAATTGAAGATCCTTTCAGACACTTTGCAGGGCGCGCCCGGCATCGCCGGCGTCGTGGTACGCAAGGACTCCCCGCTGCAGACCCCCAAAGACCTCAAAGGTAAGACGATCGCGGTCAACTCCCTGAACAACCTGGGCACCATGTCCATGAGCGCCCATTTGAAGGCGTATGAAGTAACGCCGAAACAGGTGAAGTTCGTCGCCATCGATTTCCAGGCACAGCTAGGCGCGCTGACGAGCGAGAAGGTGGACGCGGCCTGGATGGTGGAGCCGTTCCTGTCGGCCGCCCAGCAGGCCGGCGCCCGGCTGCTGCTCGACACCAACACCGGCCCGACCGACGCGCTGCCGATCGACGGCTGGGCCGGCACGGCGGAGTGGGTGAGCAAGCACCCGAAGACCACCGCCGCCTTCCAGCGCGCGGTCGCCAAGGCCCAGCGCCTGGCCGCCACCAACCGTGCCGAGCTGGCCGAGGTCGTCCCGCTCTACACGCAGACGCCCAAGCAGGCGGTGATGACCATGGCGATGGGCACCTTCCCGACCTCGCTGAACCCCAAGCGGATCCAGCGGGTGGCCGACCTGATGTACGAGTTCGGCTACCTGAAGTCCAAGGTGGACGTGGCCTCCATGGTCGTCCCCGAGCCCGTTCCGCAACCCGGTTAGCCGCGCCGGCCGACCCCTCGACGATCAGCTCGCGACGGCCCCAGCCGGGCGCGGTGCCCGCGAACTGCATGCATCCCGGGCCGATGGGGTCAGGGCCACGCCTGGAGCTCCTCGCCGTGCGGGTCGTCCACCAGGCTCCATTCGGCGTCGATGCGCATGGTGGCCCGGCGGCCGGTGTCGTAGCGGTCCCAGCCGGGGTCGCCGGTCGTGGCGAAGGAGACCCAGGCGGCGTGCATGCGGGCGGCCGGCTCCGCAGGCGGTTCGTCCGGCCCGAGCAGCGCCTCGGGGCCGCGCAGCCGGGGCAGCCCGGTGACGTCGAAGACGAACGGCAGCTCCACAGCGTGGGTGGCGCCCAGTTCGCCGCCCAGCGCGTTCGAGCGCCACGCGAAGGAGTAGCGGTAAGTGGCGGCGTCCGCGCGTCCCGCGTGCGCGTCGGCCAGGCGCCGGCTGCCCACGCCGAACAGGGCGTCGCCCATGATGGCCGAGCGCAGTTCCCCGAAGGACGCCTCCGGCCTGGCCTTGCGGTAGGTCTCGACGAGGCGGGCCGGATCCGGGTGCGAGCGGGCCGCGGCAGCGTCCACGTCCGCCGCGGTCGAGGTGGACAGGCTCCCGAACGGCGCCAGGTAGAGGTTGCCTTCCTCCGTGTTGGTGCCCACCAGCAGGTCCACCCCCGCGCCGCGGCCCGCGGCGACCGCCTCGGCCGGTTGCCGGTCGAGCACGATGCTGAATGCGCTGAGCCCGATGAGCGGGTCCGTGTGGGTCTCGGTCCGCAGGTCGATGCCCGACAGTTCGGATACGACCTCGACGAGCCGTTGGTCGGGGACGCCGGCGAAGGCGGCGGCGTGCGGCTCGATCCCCAGGGAGCGGGCCGCGGCGCGGGTCACGCGGGCGGCCTGCTCGGACGTGAAGGCGCCCAGACCGCTGCCGCTCTGCACGATCGCGCGCCGGAACAGCCCCTCGGCCTGCGGCGCGGCCAGCACACCGCCCACGATCGTGGCACCCGCGGACTGGCCGAACAGCGTGACGCGGCCGGGGTCGCCGCCGAACGCGGCGATGTTCTCCCGCACCCAGCGCAGAGCGGCGATCACGTCGAGCAGGCCCCGGTTGGCGGGCGCCCCGGGCAGGTCGAGGAAACCCGCGACGCCCAGCCGGTAGTTCAGCGTCACCAGGACGACCCCGTCGCGGGCGAAGGCGGCGCCGTCGTAGATCTCGGACCGGGTGGATCCCGCCACGAACCCGCCGCCGTGCACGAACACCATCACGGGCAGCCGCGCGCCGCCGGCTTCCGGCGTCCACACGTTGACGGTCAGGAAGTCCTCGCCGGGGATCCAGCCCGGCCCGAAGTACGGGGTCATGTCCACGCTGCCGAGCCTGCGTTCGGCCTGCGGCGCGGTCGGACCCGGCGTGGTGGCGTCCCGCACGCCGTCCCAAGGGGCGTGCGGCCTCGGGGCGGCGAATCGGGCGGCGCCCGCCGGTGGAGCGGCGTAGGGGATGTTCAGGAAGACGCTCGTCCCGTCGCGGCGCAGGCCCCGTACGGCGCCCTGCGCGGTGACGGCGGTGTCTCGCGTACGGTGGTTCATCGAGCGTCCTCCAGGCTATCGGCGTGTGGTGCGAACGGCGCCCAGCCCTTGATGGCGAATCCGCTCCCTTCGCGGCGCACCTCGGCGGCCCCCTGCCCGCCCAGGTGTGCGGGGACGACCAGGGCGTTGCGGTCGGCGGCCCAGCCGAGCACCTTGCGGCGGGTGGCGCGGGCCCCGGCCGGGTCCTCGCAGAAGCAGCTGTTCGTGTCGGGCTCCACGAACTGCACGGGGCTGTGCAGCAGGTCGCCGACGAACACCGCGCGGTCCGCACCCGATTCGAGGACGACCACGGAGGACCCGGGGGTGTGGCCGGGCGCGGACTCCAGGCGCAGGTTGGCGTCGATCGTGTACGAGTCCTCCCACAGCGTGGTCAGGCCCGCCTCGTGGACGGGGGCGACGCTGTCCTCGAACACGTTCTGGTTACCCCGGCCGAGCAGCGGCTTGTGCTCGTTCGCCGGGTTCCAGAAGTCGAAGTCGGCCTTGGGCATGAGGTAGGTGGCGTTGGGGAAGGTCGGCACCCAGGCGCGGCCGTCCAGGTAGGTGTTCCAGCCGACGTGGTCGACGTGGAGGTGGGTGTTCACCACGAGGTCAACGTCCTCGGGCCGTACGCCGGCGCGGGCCAGGTTGTCCAGGAAGCCGGTGTCGAGGCGGCTCCACACCGGCGAGTAGGGCCGTTCCTTGTGGTTGCCGACCCCGGTGTCGATGAGGATGTTCCGGCCCTCGCTACGCAGCAGCCAGGTCTGGATCGCGGCGTTGACGATCCGCGTCTCAGGGTCCACGAAATGCGGCTCCAGCCAGGAGGCGTGCTCCTCCCAGGCGCGTGGCGAGCTTTCCGGGAAGAACGTCTCGGGCGTCATCGCGACGGGTCCGTAGAACTCCCACACTCGCGTGACCGTGACGTCACCCAGGGTGATCTGATCGGTGATCATGAGTATTCCTTGATCGATGAGTGGTGATGAACGCGGTGGAAGCCGCCGCCCGTCCATCGTGCGCCGCCGCCCCGGCCGAGCGGTATGCGACAGGTGACTGCACCTGCCGTCCGGCAGCCGTTGCTACGGTGACAAGGAAGCGGTACGGACCTGCGACGACGCTGCGTCACGGCCGACGGGCACAGGCGTTTCCGGAGGGAGGCCCATGGACGAGCGGGTGCCGCGCGACCCGATCATCGGGCGGGACTCCGAGATCGAGCGGCTCTCCGCCCTCGTGGCCGACGGGTCCGGCGGCGGACGCGTCCTGCTCCTGTCCGGAGCCGAGGGGACGGGCAAGAGCACCCTGCTGGAGGAAGCGGTCCGCCGCGCCGAGGCGGCAGGCCACCAGGTGCTGCGCGCGACCGGCCACGGATCCGAGAGAGACCTGGCCTTCGCGGGACTCCACCAGCTCCTGCGGCCGGTGCTGCACGAGGCGGCCGACCTGCCGGACAGGCAGCGCCTGGCGCTGCTGGGGGCTTTCGGCTTCGCGCCAGACGCCCCCGACCCCCTGCTGACAGGCGTCGCGGTCCTGACCCTCCTGTCCCAGGTCGCCGAACGGGCGCCCCTCCTGGTCGTGCTCGACGACGCCCAGTGGATCGACTCCGCCTCCGCCGCCGTCCTCGCCTTCGTCGCCCGGCGGCTGGACGCCGACCCGGTTGCCGTGCTGGTCGCCGCACGCGACGGCGATCCCGGCCTCGACCGGGATTTCCCGACGCTCACGCTGGGCCCGCTCGACGACGTGGCGTCCCGGCGGCTGCTCGACCTGCACTCGCCCGGCCTGACGGGAAGGATCAGGAAACGCGTCCTCGACCAGGCCGCGGGGAATCCGCTGGCCCTGCTCGAGCTGGCCGAACACGCTCGTCCCGACCGCGACGATCACGGTCCGCCGCCGGTCGGCGAGCGCCTGGAGGACATCTACGCCGCCCGGCTGACAGAGCTGCCGGAAGCCGGTCGGCGCGCCCTGCTGCTGCTGGCCGCCGCCGATGTGGAGGACCCCCCGGACGCCGTCCTGGCGCTGCTGCCCGACGCCGACGACAAGGCCTGGCCCGCGGTCGAAGAGTCCGGGCTGATCCGCCGGGCGGGCCGGCACCCCCGGTTCCGCCACCCGCTGATCCGTTCCGCGGTCTACCACGCCGCGCCGTTCGACGCCCGGGTGGCGGCCCACCGCGCGCTGGCCGACGCCCTGCGCGACGAACCGGACCGCCGTGCCTGGCATCTCGCCGCCGCGACCCTCCACCCGGACGCCGACGTGTCGGCGGCCCTGGAGCACACGGCCGGTAGGGCGCGTCGGCGAGGTGGCTACGCGGCGGCGGCCAAGGCGCTGGCCCGCGCGGCGGAGCTGCGTCCCGGACGCGACGACGGTGCCCGGCTGCTCGCGGACGCGGCCGGCCTGGCCGTCTTCACCGGGGACCTGTCCTGGGTGCGGGAACTGGCCGATCGGGCCCGCGACCGTACCGACGACCCGGCCGTGATCGCCGCGGCCTCCCTGCACGTCGGCCGGCTGGCCGCGCTGACCAGGCAGCACGCCACCGCTTTCGCCGGTCTGGCCGCGATCGCCGACGACCTGGCCGCCACGCGTCCGGACACCGCGCTGGACGCGCTCGCCACCGCCGCCGTGCTGCGCTTCTACTCCGGCGAGGAGTCCCAACGGCGGGAGATCGACCGGATCCTGCCCCGCCTGCCCGCCGGACCGCTGCGGGACTGGGTGCGGATCGTGTCGGACCCGTTCGGCGGCGGGCGCGAGCTCGTGCCCCGGCTGCCGGACCTGATCGCCGCGGCCGGGGACAGCCCGGAACGGCGGACCGCGCTCGCCGTCGCGGCCTGGGTGCTGGATGAGCTGCCGCTGGCCGTCCGTACGTTCGAGGAGGCCGTACAGTCGTGGCGCGCCGCGGGACCGCTACCCGACGGGCTGGGCGGCGTCGTCGCGCTCGCCTACTTCGAGTACGGCCACTGGGAACAGGCCCGGACGGTGTGCGCGGAACTCGCCGAGCTGTCCGTCGCGGCCGGGCTCGCCCACGCCGTCGCGTGCGCGCGCGCCATCGACGCGATGGTCCAGGCCTCCCACGGAGAAGCCGCGGGTGCCCGCGCACTCGCCGAGGAGGCGCTGCGCCTGGTGAACCCGTTGGAGAGCCGGTCGGTTGCCATCTACGCGCGCCGCGCCCTCGCCGTCGCCGCCCTGGCCGAGGGCGATTACGAGACGGCCTACGAGCACGCGCGGATGGTGTTCGACGCCGACGGCGACCCCGTCCACTACCACGCCTCCTACCCGGCGCTGCCGGAGCTCGCCGCGTCTGCCGCGCGCGGCGGGCACCACGCCGATGCCGTCGAGATCGTCGAGCGCTCGGCCCGCGCTCTCGCGCGCGGAGGCTCGCCCCGCCTGCGGGCCCTGGTCCACCGCAGCCGCGCGCTGCTCGCCGAGCCCGGCCACGCCGAGCCTGACTTCCTGGCCGCCCTGGCCGACCCGGCGCTGGAAAGCTGGCCCTTCGAGCGCGCGCAGACGCTGCTGGAGTACGCCGAATGGCTGCGCCGCCGACGCCGGATCGCCGAGGCGCGGCCGTACCTCAGCACCGCGTACGACATCTTCCGCCGCCTCGGCGCACGCCCGTGGACGGAACGCGCGCAGGCCGAGCTGCGGGCGGCCGGTCTGGACGTCGACACCCCGGACCCCGACGCCTTCGCCGGACTCTCCCCGCAACAGCAGCAGATCGTCCGGCTAGCCGCCCGCGGGCTGACCAACCGGGAGATCGGCGAACGCCTCTTCCTGTCGCCGCGCACCGTCGGCTCCCACCTCTACCGCACCTTTCCCAAGCTGGGCGTCACCGCCCGCTCGCAGCTGCGCGACGTGCTGGAGACGGGGACCCGCGCGACCGACTAACGTGCCGGGCACCCGATGCGGGCTCCGCCAAGAGCCCCCGCGAGCTCGGTCGTCGCCTCGTCCAGGCGTTCCAGGTGAAACAGTTCGCGGTGCGCCGCGGAGGAGGTGCGGTCGCCGCCCCACCGGTGCTCGGCGGCGAGCCGCGCCAGCGTGCGGCGGCCGTCTTGACAGGGGATCGCGGGCCACCCGCCCGCCTCCACCAGGGCGATCGTCCGGTCAAGCGTGGCCCGGATGCGCTCGACGGCACGCATCTCGCACCCCGCTTCGCCCAGCTGAACCGCTGGTTCGGCGGTCACGGCGGCGAGGCTGCGGGCGTGATAGGCACACGACTCCAGCAGCGCGAGCAGACGGCGGGCATGGGCACGCCGGGCGCGGCGCGGGTTCAGCGGGTGGGTCAGCGGACGAAGCGAACCGCGCAGCTCCTCGATGGCCCCGTCCAGCTCACGGATGTCGAACAGCGCGCCCCCTTCCCGTACGCGCGTCCGCCGGAGGACCCGCAACACCTCGAGCAACCGCGCCGCGCCGGCCCGGCACGCGGTGGTGGGCAGGACGAGCGTCCCCATGAGCACCCCGCACAGCGCCCCGAGGACGGTCTCCTGGACACGCAGCGCGAGGAGCTCGGCCGAGAAGGTGCCGAGCAGGACGAACGTCATGGCGATCAGGCAGGTGACGAAGAAGGTGACCGCCCAGTACGCACGCGGCGGGGTGCGGAAGATCCCGTAGACACAGACCAGCGACACGCAGAGCGCCGGCAGGACGCCGCCCCCGCCCACGGCGGCGAGCGCCGGCCCGCACACCACGCCCAGGACGGTGCCCAGCAGCCGCTGGAAGCCCTGGACCAGGATCTCCTGGGAGCTCTCGGTGTTGACGAAGACGACCCACGCGGTGAGCACGGCCCAGTACCAGCGCTCGGAGGACAGCAGCTCCCCGAGCACGACGGCGATCGCCCCTGCCGCGGCGACCTGGACGGCCTGCCGCGTCGTGACCCGCCTCAGCCCGCGAGGGCTGGTACGCGGTGGCTGCCTGCCGTCTCCCAGCCGGTACGGGGCGCCGTCGACCAGCCGGAGTCCGGCCACGGCCCGCGTCAGCTCGCCGATCGCGTGACGCACGTCGGGGAAGGGGTCAGGAGCGCCCCCGAGCTGCCGGTCGACCCGGTCGTGGTCCGTGTCACGAGGGCGCATGAGATTGTCGTGGACAACCTGCAGCTCCGCGACCAGGTGCTCCCGGGCGCGTGAGCACGCCGGCCCGGCCGAGGCGGAGCGGACGATCAGCACCGCCAGCCGCTGCGCGGCCACCTCGGCCTGCACGACCCGCCTCAGCACCCGGTTCGCGGAGGACTCCCACGACTGCTCGGCCACGTCCTGGTCCAGGAGGTCCGCGATCAGCAGCGCGTCACGGTGCAGCCGGGCGACCCGGCGTTCCAGCGACCGCGCAAGGCGGGCATCGTCCCGTCCCGCCCGCACCACCTCGATCGCTCCGAGCACGACGTGTCCCAGGTGCGTGTGGAAGGCCCGCCTCAGCCGTCGCAGCGTCCTCGCGGGTCCCGTCCGCAGCAGGCCGAAGCGCACCAGCGCATGGGCGGCGAAGCCCACGCCCACGGCGGCGTACAAGCCGGGCAGATCACTCACCCGCGCGTCCAGGAACTGGGTCAGGAAATACGCCATGAAGGCGAAGATCCCAAGCGCTTGGCCCCGCGGCCCGTACCGGCGGATGTACACCGCCCAGAAGATCAGCACAACGAAGACGCCCTCGGCCATCACGGGAAAGGGCGCCAGCGCACCGCCCGCGGGCAGCACGGCGAACACCAGGGGAACGGCCGCGACGACCACGAAGACCTGATCCCGCGCGGCGCCGTCGCCGATGGCCAGCGCAGCGGTGAAGGGGGCGAAGCAGCCGGCGACGAGGAACGGGGCGGGCATGTCCAGGAAGGCCAGGACCGCCAGGGCGAGCGCGATGCCCGCGACGGCCGCGAGCGCGGTCGTCGAACGCATGAGCCCGGGGTCGCGGACCGCGAGGCGATTCCACGCACGCCGGAGTTGAATGCCCATCGGTTTCCTCGAGGTTGTCCGGTTCTCCGGGCCATCATGCGGACGTGCGGCCCTGCCGGGGTATCGGACGCATGACTGCACTTCAGCCCGGCTACCGCGCAGCCTGACGAATATAATGATCACCATGGGCCGTGCGGCGGGCGAGGACAGGACGGCGCCTCACAGCCGGTCCCCGAAGACGCATCAGCCGGACGACATGGAGTTCCGCCTGCTGGGGCCGGTCGGGCTCTGGGCGGGTGACACGTTCGTCGGCCCTGCCACCCCGCAACAGCGCTCGGTGCCGGCGATCCTGCTGCTCCACGCGGGCCGGACGGTCCCGCTCGAGCGGTTGCTGAAGGCGGTGCGGGAGCAGGAGCCTCCGGCCTCGGCGCGCAACGCCGTTCAGGGGCACGTGTCCAGGCTCCGGCGGCTGCTCGCCGGGGTGCCCGACGCCGAGCTGTCCACCTCGCCGCCGGGGTACCGGCTGGTCCTCCACCCAGCGCGGGTGGACCTGCTGCGCTTCCGCGAGCTGGTGGCCCGCGCGCATGCGAGCGATCACGGCCTGGCGTACGACCTGTTACGGCAGGCGCTGGACCTGTGGCACGGGCCGCCGCGCTGGCCGCCTACCGTGGCCTGCGCGGGCGGCTGGTCGAGGCGCACCGCCTGGGCAGGCCGTGGCCTATTACCAGCAGGCCCTCGACCTCCACCGGGAAGCGGGCCCCATCGGCGAGTTCCGGGAGGCCGACATCCTGTGAGGGCTGGGCCGCGCGTTCCACGACGCCCGCCGCTCGATCGGCATCATGCAGGGCCTCAACCTCATCACAGCCGAGGAAAGGCATGCGCTCGAAAGCAGTGAGGTGCCCGAGATGCCGCAGGCGATCCGACGGCAGCGCTGAGCTTTCAACGTCTCGACTCGACCAGGCTGCGGCGCGCGGGACAGGCGGCTCACTGGACGCTCCAGGCCTCCTTGCGCGGCGGATAGGTGAAGGTCTGCGTCTCGGCCCAGTCTTCCCCGACGACGCGGTAGTCGTGCGCGGCTTCGCTCGCGGTGTGGCGGCGGCCGATGTCGACCGTGTCGGCAGTCGACCAGACACCGTTGACCTGGTGCTGCACGGTGTAGAGAAACTCGTTGAAGCCCGAGGAGGACACGCACGTGTTGACGATGGTGAGCGAGCGTCGCCCCGTCGTCAGATCCGGCGGGAGGGCGACGATCTGGTTCCGCCACTTGTAGATGCCGTCCTCGAGCAGCGGTCGCCATTCCGCGGCCGGGGTCCCGTTGACGGTGATGGTGGCATGTTGCAGACCGACGCCCGCATCCAGCCGGCGGATCAGCCGTACACCCGTATTGGCCGGATCGACGGTCACGGTGAACCGGCTCCACCCTCCACGCGGGAACGCACGACCGTCGTCGCTGACGATGTGGGCGGGATTGACGATGTGGTCGGGCACCTCCTCGGAGGCGCCGCGTTGCGGCGTCGCCCGCTGGGCGATGACGACGCTCAGGATCACCGCGGCTGTCAGCACGGTGACCGCTGTGAGCAGGGCGGCTCGGCGCCGACGCCGGCCGGCGGCACGGGCCGTCCCCGTGGTGTCCGGTGCGGTCATGACCTGGGCGGCGATCTCCGTGGACCCGGGGGGCAGCTGATGGACACGCACCCGCTCCCACGCCCGTTCCCACGCCGGGAGCTGATGGTCGGGGACGCGGCATCCCCGGAGGAACGCCACCATCACCGCTTTCTTGGGGAAGCGCCGACCGGCCAGCATGTCGGCGCAGGTAGAGCGTGGCAGCCGCGTTCCGCCCGCCCTGTCCGCCCGCGTCTGAAGCTCCCGAAGCGACACGTCGGCCCGCGCGAACTGCTCGGCCAGCAGTGTCACCAGGTCGTCGTGAGACGTCACCGACTCCGGCCCGCCGTCGGGCCGAGGATCTTGGTCGCCTTGAGGGGCCTCGCTCATTTCCCAGACCCTGTCCTCTCCTGACCGGGCCGTTCGGCCTCGCCTGCTGCGACAGACAGTGTACGGGTGATTGCTCGGCGTGTCCGAGCCCGGCCGAGTCTGGCCGAGTTCCTGTTGGACACCCGCCGGGGGTGGGTTTCGCTGTCGTGTGCCACGAGAGCACGCCGAACACAGGAGACCACCATGCGTGCACGTCGCGGACTCGCCGGGATGCTCGCCTCCGCCGCCATGGACGCCGGGCCACACGAAGGAGTACGCGTGAAGCGCAAATTCGGCCGAAGGGCATTCCTGGCCGGCCTCTCCGCGCCGGTCCTGGGACTCACAATGTTCGCGTCGGCGCCCGTGGAGGCCGGCACCATGAGGACCGAGGGTCCTTGCTACGTGCTGGACATCAACGTCGGCGAGCTGCAGGGGGCCCGCTCGATCTGCCCGCCAGGCACGTGGACGCACTGGCACCAGGTGCACGTCCGCTGCAGGTTCATCGCCGAACCCACCGAGGACGGACCCATAGTCGGCGGCACCAGCGTGTCGGAGGTGTTCTGCCGGAAACCCCACTACCGCGTCCGGTCCTGGAACACCCAGGGGCCCGACCACCGGCAAGGCCGACCGGGACCGTGTTTCATAAGGCGTTGAGCCACTGGTTGATCGCGGCGATGATGACGACGGCTTCGTAGCGTACGGTGAGCTTGTCGTAACGGGTTGCCATACCGCGGCGACAGCCGTTGAAGAGCGATCTCAGCCACGGACGGGCGCGGCGAGGCTGCCCAGCAGTTTCAGCGCCTGCTCCGAAGGGCTGCCCGGCTGGGCGAGCAAAGTGATGAGCTGCAGGCCGTCGGAGCCGTTCACCGAGAAGACCTCGCAGGTCAGCTCCAGCTCCCCGACCTCCCGGTGGCACATGCGCTTGACCTCGGCCACCTTGGGCGAGACGTCGTGGCGGGCCCACAGCCTCCGGAAGTCGGAGCTCTTGACGGACAACTCTCCCACGAGCTCGGTCAGGCGGGGGTCGTCGAGCTGCGACCCGGCGACGAGGCGCAGGTGGGCGACCTTGGAACGGGCCGACTTCTCCCACTCGGGATAGAACTCGCGGGCCGCGGGATCCAGGAAGATCATGCGGAGCAGGTTGTCGCGGTCCTCGAACCCGCCGTACAGGGCGTCGGCGAGGGAGTTCGCGTCGAGGATGTTCATGAGGTCGTCGCAGATCAGCGCGGGCGTGACGGGCCAGCCGCCGATCAGCGTGCGCAGCGCGGGGCTGACCCGCCGGGCCGGCGACCGCCGGGGCTGGAGCATGGGATGGGCCAGCGCGTGCATGTGGGCCGTGGCCTCGAGAGTCAGCCCGAACACCTGGGCAAGGGCTCCGAGCACGCGCTCGGACGGGTGGCGCTCCCTGCCCTGTTCGAGGCGGATGTAGTAATCCGTGCTGACGTGGGCCAGCATCGCCACCTCCTCGCGCCGCAACCCCGGGGTCCGGCGCGGGCCCACGTCGAGGAGCCCCGCCTGCGCGGGAGTCATGACCTCTCTCCGCGCGCGCAGGAACTCCCCCAACAACTTAGTGCTGTCCATTTACGTACGATATGTCGGAATTTGAGTGTCAGGGTGGGCGTGTCACTACCAGGCTGAGACGGCACCGCCGCATCCGTCGGCATTCATCCAGGTATGCGAGTTTCCTGGGTGTCACGCGCCCACCCTCCTCAGCATCGTCCCGCCTTACCGTCGCAGTGACGGAAAGGAAACGATGACCGTGATTCCTCGCCCCCGGTCCATCCGAGCGCGCTGCACCGTGGCCGCGTCGCTGCTCGCCCTGGTCGCGCTGGCCGTGGTGGGCGTCACCTCCTCGCTGGCCATCCGCTACCGCATCCAGGACGACGCCTTCAACCGGGTCGAACAGGTCGCCAGCCGGTGGAGTGCGGCGGCCCGCGCCGGCACGATCCCCAAGGTGATACCCACCTCGGGCGACCTGGCTCTCATTCAGCTGGTCGACGCGCGCGGCCGGGTCCTCGCCGCCAGCCACTCCGCCCTCGCGCGCTCGGCGCTGAGCACGCTGCGACCACCCGTCGACGATCGCGTCCAGCGGCGGAGCGATGGGTGCCGCCTCCTGGTGGCCATCCGGATCACCACGGCGGCCGGCGCCCAGGTCCTGCTGGCGGAGCGCCGCGAGCCGGCCCTGCTGCGCGGCCACAACCTGGAGTACGCGCTCACGGCGGCGGCCCTCGTCCTCCTCGCGATCGTCTCCTGGACCTCCTGGAGAACGGTGGGCCGCACGCTGCGGCCGGTCGAGGCGATCCGCGTGCGCCTGGCCGAGATCACCGTCAGCGATCTCAGCCTGAGCATCCCCGTGCCGCCGGGCGACGACGAGGTCGCCATGCTCGTCCGTACCGCCAACCAGACCCTGGACCGGCTCGACGAGGCGGTGGCGCAGCAGCGCAGGTTCGCCTCCAGCACGTCGCACGAGCTCAGGAACCCGATCGCCGGCCTGCGGGTGCAACTGGAGGAGGCGCTGCTCCACCCGGGCGAGATCGATCCGCACAAGACCATCCGCTCGGCCCTGTCGGTCACCGACCGGCTCGACGCCATCGTCGGCGACCTGCTGGCGCTCGCGCGGCTCGGGGCCGGCGACCCGGCGCCGCCCGAGCTCATCGACCTCGGGCGGCTGGTGAGCCAGGAGGCGCCGCGCGCGGGCCGCGTGCCCGTACACGTCCACGCGGCCTCGGACGTCTGGGTCCGCGGGTCCCACATCCAGCTCGCCCGGCTGCTCGCCAACCTGGTGAGCAACGCGATCCGGCACGCCGGCAGCGCCGTGGACGTCTTCGTGGCAGCCTCGGACGGCGAGGCCGTGGTGAATGTGGCGGACGACGGCGCCGGCATCGCGCCCGCCGACCGCGAGCGGGTCTTCGAGCGGTTCACCCGCCTCGACGACGCCCGCCACCGCGACGCCGGCGGCAGCGGGCTTGGCCTGGCCATCTCCCGCGACATCGCCCAGAGCCACGGTGGGACGCTCAAGGTCGAGGATGCGCCGCGCGGCGCCAGCTTCGTCCTGCGGCTCCCGCTTCTCGGCCCCCCTCCGGTCGATCAGACGGAACGCGTGAGCGCTGTCGCCTAGCAGTCGCCCGGGCCGTACAGGCGCTCGATCGCCTCGATCTGCCGGGCGGCGAACCAGGCCCGATCGCGCGCGCCCTGCGACAGCCCGCCGGGCCGCTCGCCGTCGTGCCTGGCGTACTCCTCGGCCCACAGCCCCGTCTTCACCCTGCTCAGCAGGTTGCCCATGCCGGGGCGCCGCCGCACCCGGCGCAGCGCGTCCACGTCCAGCTCGGCGGCGGCCACCAGCGACTCGCCCGCGCCCGCTTGGGCGAGCACGCGTCCCTGGTGGTCGAGGACCTCCGAGCCGCCATTGGTGGAGTCGCCGGGAATCGGGATGCCCCTCAGGCCGCCGCTGTTGGCCGAGACCACGTAGGCCAGGTTCTCGGCGGCCCTGGCGCGGCGGGCGATCGCCTTCGGGGTCAGCGCCGGTGAGGAGGCCTCGGAGGTGGGGTGGCAGAAGATCTCGGCGCCGCGCAGGGCCAGCGCGCGGGCCAACTCGGGCATGAGGATCTCCTCCGAGGCCAGCACCGCCAGGTTGCCGATCTCGGTACGGGCCACCGGCAGCACCCCGTCGATGCCGTAGACCTCCAGGTAGCGCTCCCACACGTCGTACGGGCTCGGCGTGAACATCGAGTGCAGCCTGCGGTAGCGCAGGACCGGCGCACCCTGCGGAGAGAGGATCACCGACGCCTGGAAGTACAGCTCGGGGAAGTGCTCGTCGCGCTCATAGGCGTTCACGCACAGGTAGACCTCGTGCCGGGCGGCGATCCCGGCCAGCGCCTCGTACTCCGGGCCGCCGGGGTCGAGCGCGGCCTTGTCGCGCCACTCGGCGAAGCTCTCACGCATCGGGAAGCCGGTCAGCACGTACTCGGGCAGCACCACCAGGCGCAGATCGCGGCCGAGCCAGGCCTTGCTGCCGCCGACCCGCTCGCCGATCCGCTCGATGGCGGCGCGGATGGCGGCCCTCGGGTCGGCGGCGGCGTTGACGGCCCTGGTCTCCATCTGGAGCGCCAGAGCCGTGTAGGCGGTCACGAGCGCCCGTTGGCCGCGCACCAGTCAGACCAGGTGGTGGCGCCCTTGCCGAGCTGCTTGTTGTAGAAGGAGCTCCAGGAGTTCTCGCTGGCTCCCGGTGCGGTGGGGGCGGCCGTGAAGAGCGGGTGGTTCGCCTCGACCTCGGCGCGCAGCCACGGCTCGATCTCGGCGTAGGAGCTCAGGGACCAGCTGCGGGCGTGGTAGGTGAGCTGGCCGCGTACGTCGCTCTCGGCCAGGCACATGAACGGCGCCCACGGGCTGGTCCGCGCCCAGCTGATCTTCGTCTCCATGGCCCCGGAGGGGACGGTGCCCGGAACGGTCCTGGCGGCCGCCTCGCGCTCGTCCACGGAGAAGTCGAACATCTCCTGGGCCGCGTACACGCCGCCCACCAGGCCGAACCGCTCGCCGAGCGCGGTGCCGAAGTCGGAGCGTACGGGGATGTCACTGGTCCACACGTTCTCATCATGCAACTGGCGCACCGGCGGGCCCACGTAGGCGGAGGTGATGTTGAACGGGCCGAAGTTCACCGCGTCGTTGTTGATGGGGATGACCGGATAGGTCTTCTGGTCGATCGGGTTCTTCCATTCCCGCAGGACCCGCGTGGGATCGGCGGGGTCGGTGTAGAAGACGATCTCACGGGAGAGCTGGTAGAGCTGCGTCGTGTCCGGCACCCGGTACAGGCGCCTGATGTTGTAGCCCTCGATGTTGAACAGTTTCTGCCCGTGCCGCATCGCCGGGTCCAGGCTGTTGCCCTCGATGTTGGCGTACACGCTGCCGGAGATCCGGAAGACCATGTCCTTGCCGTCGGGACGGCCGAAGGTCTGGAGCGAGAGCAGGCCGCTCCGATCGGTGACCGTCTTGTAGACCGGTCCCGGAGCTGTCGGGTCGGCGGGCTTGTCGTCGGCCGCGGCGCCCGGAGCGGTCACGCTCAGGAAGAGGGCGGCAAGGGCTAAAGACCGGAGGATATTGCGCTTGACCATGGGTCCGCTCCGAACACTTAGGCGATTGAGCGAGCCCAATGTGATCATGTCGTGCTCGGCGCTGTCCATCCGGCCCCAGAAAACTGCAATGGACTCCAAATTTGGAGTAGACTCCAGGTATGATGGAGGGGCTTCGGGAGCGGAAGAAGCGGCAGACCCGGCAGCGCATCATCGGCGTGGCCATCGGCCTGTTCGTGGAGCGCGGCTTCGAGCACGTCACGATCGCCGAGGTCGCGGCGGCCGCCGAGGTGTCGGTGAACACCGTCTACAACTACTTCCCGGCCAAGGAGGACCTCGTCCTGCCGCCGGAGGAGGCCTCGCCGCACCGGCTGGCCGACATCGTGCGGGAGCGCCCGCCCGGCCAGTCGGCGGCCGGGGCGGTACTGGCGCGGCTGCGTACGGAGGTGCGCGGGCGCGAGCGCCAGGTGGGGCTGACGGAGGGGTTCGGGCGGGTGCTGGAGATGATGCGGGCCGCGCCCACGCTGGCCGCCCGGCTGGACGACCTCGGCCGCCGGATGACCGACGAGCTGGCCGTCGTGCTGGCCGAGGAGACCGGGGCGGCCGAGAGCGATCCGCTGCCGCGCGTGGCGGCCTGGCACATCGGGTGCCTGCACGCGCTGGTCTACGCCGAGATCGGCCGGCGGACGGTCGCGGGCGAGTCGCCCGACGCCATCGCCGCCGCCGTGCTGGAGCTGATGGATGTCGCAGAAGGGCTGCTGGGCGAGCGTGTCCTGGCCTATGCCGTACGAAAGGGATGACCGTGTTCAGGGTGACGATCAGGGGCAAGTTCAAGGGGCTCGACGACGCCGGGCGGGCCACCGTGCTGGCCGCGAGCGGCGCGGCGTACACCGAGGCCGGGACCTTCACCCATGACGCGGGCGTCACGGCCTTCACCTTCCGCTGCCAGGTGCCCGCCGGGCCCGACGACGGCGAGGACGAGGCGGCGCTGGGGGCGATGGAGGCGCTGGAGGCGCACGGGCATCCGTACGAGATCCTCCAGCTCGCGGTGACCGACATGCGCGACATCAAGGTGCGGCGTCGCCGCTGATCCCACATATGGGATATGTTCTCTTATATGAGACGGATGGAGGAGGTCGAGGTCCGGCTCGCCGGGCGGCTCGCGGAGCTGCGCGTCGAGCGGGGCTGGTCGCTGGAGGAACTGGCGAGCCACTCGGGGATCAGCCGCTCGACGCTGTCACGGCTGGAGCGGGGCGAGATCAGCCCGACCGCCGCCCTGCTGGGCAGGCTGTGCGCCGTCTACGGGCGTACGATGTCGCGGCTGCTGGCCGAGGTGGAGGCCGAGCCGCCGCAGCTCGTACGGGCGGGGGCGCAGGCGGTGTTCCGGGATGAGGAGTCCGGGTTCGTCCGGCGTTCGGTGTCTCCGCCCCACCCCGGGATGCGGGGCGAGGTCGTGGAGGGCAGGCTGCGGCCGGGGGCGGACATCTCGTACGACGCGTCGCCGGTGCCCGGGCTGGAGCAGCACATCTGGGTGCTGGAGGGGGCCGTGGAGATCACCGCCAACGGTCACACGCACACAGTGGAGGCGGGCGACTGCCTGCGCTTCCGCCTGTGGGGGCCGTCCCGCTTCCGCTGCCCCGGCCCCGACCCGGTCCGGTACGCCCTCCTGATCGTCCTCCCATGACCCTCAGCCCTTCGTCCCCTGGAAGACCCCGGAGGAATCCCATGCCCGACATCGAGCGCCTGACCGCCGACGACTTCGACGCCGACGTCAAGGAGCTGGCCGGCCTGCTGGTCGACGCCGTGGACAGCGGCGCGTCCGTGGGCTTTCTCGCGCCGTTCGGCCACGAGGAGGCCGCCGCCTGGTGGCGGTCCCAGGCTCCGGCGGTGGCCGACGGCAGCCTCCTGGTCTGGGTGTGTCGCGACGGGAGCGCCGTCACCGGCTCCGTCGGCCTCGCCCTGGCGACCAAGCCGAACGCCCGCCACCGCGCCGAGATCGTCAAGCTGATGGTCCACCGCGAAGCCCGCGGCCGGGGACTGTCGCGCGCCCTGCTGGCCGCCGCCGAGCAGGCCGCCCTCGACGCCGGGGCGTACCTCCTGCTCCTGGACACCGAGACCGGCAGCACCGCCGAGCACGTCTACCGCACGGGCGGCTGGACCCGCTACGGCATCGTCTCCGACTATGCCGGATCCCCGGACGGCACGCTCCAGGACTGCAGCTTCTTCTACAAGAAACTCACAGCGTCCGGGTGAGCGCGTCGAGGTCGGCCAGCCGCTCGGTGGGCGCCAGGCGGGCGGCCGTGGCGACGAGCAGCAGCTCGGTGACGGCGATCTCGTGGGCGAGCGGCGCGATCGGCCCGGCGGCCTCGCGCGGCAGCCTGATCAGCACCTCCGCCTCGGCGGCCAGCGGCGACTCCCACGCGTCGGTGACGAGCACCAGCCGCGCTCCCCGGACGCGCGCGGCTTTGACGAAGCGGGCGGTGCCGGAGGAGTAGCGCCGGAAGTCGTACGCCACCACCACGTCGGACCCCTTCAGATCCAGCACAGTACGCGCCCGGGCTTGCACGGAGTCCGGCACCCGGTGCGCGCCGGGCCGCAGGCTGGCCAGCTGGCGGATCAGGTACTCGGCGGCCAGCTCGCTCAACGGCCCGCCCAGCGCCCACACGGTCCTGGCCTCGGCGAGCAGGGCCGCGGACGCGTCGAGGAGCGGGTCCGTGGCGGCGGCGAGCGTGCCGTCCAGCCCCGCGCGCAGGTCCTCGGCGGCCTGTCGCAGCTCGGGACTGGCGGCGGGGGAGTCGGGTGCGCGCGAGACGAACTCCAGCAGCCGCGACCGGCCCCGCGCCCCGTCACGCACCGCGGCCTGGAATTCGGCGAACCCGCCGTACCCCAGCCGGTCGAACAGCCGCGACGCCGTCGGCGGGCTCACCCCGGCGCGCTCGGCCAGCGCCCGCAGCGAGCCCAGCGCCGCGAACGGATAGTCGTCGAGCAGCACCCGCACGATCGCCCGCTCCCCGGGCGGCAACTCGGGATAGACGGTGCTGAGGCGGTCGGCCACCGGATCGTTCTCCACAATGACAAATGTTACATCAACACCGGTTACCCAGGTTCGCGAAACGAATGTTACGGTGCGGGCATGAGAACCTGGCATGGCCTGATCGACAGCGACTACCGGCGCTGGCTGCCGGTCACCGCCGACACCCCCTCCATCTCGCTCAACGAGGGCAACACCCCGCTCCTGCGCTCCGCGCACCTGTCGGAGCTCACCGGCTGCGAGGTCTGGCTGAAGGTCGAGGGGGCCAACCCGACGGGCTCGTTCAAGGACCGCGGGATGACGGTGGCGATCAGCAAGGCCGCCGAGGCCGGGGCCCAGGCCGTCATCTGCGCCTCCACCGGCAACACCAGCGCCTCGGCCGCCGCCTATGCCGCCCGCGCCGGGGTGACGGCCGCCGTGCTGGTCCCCAAGGGACGGATCGCGCTCGGCAAGCTGAGCCAGGCCGTACGCTACGGCGCCGAGATCGTCGAGATCGACGGCAACTTCGACGACTGCCTGCGCGTGGCCCGCGAGCTGGCCGCCCACCACCCGATCGCGCTGGTCAACTCGGTCGGCAACGAGCTGCGCCTGGCCGGGCAGCGCACGGTAGCCTACGAGATCGTGGACGCCCTCGGCGAGGCGCCCGACGTGCACTGCCTGCCGGTCGGCAACGGCGGCAACATCACCGCCACCTGGGGCGGCTACCGCAACTACCACGGCGCCGGCCTGGCCGGGCGGCTGCCGCGCATGTGGGGCTTCCAGGCGGCCGGAGCGGCCCCGCTCGTCCACGGCGCTCCCGTGGCGGCTCCACAGACGGCGGCCAGCGCGATCAGCGTGGGCAACCCGGCTACCTGGGACGGCGCCGTGGCCGCCCGCGACGAGTCCGGCGGGTTGATCGAGGCGGTGACCGACGAGCAGATCTTCGCCGCGTACCGGCTGCTGGCCCGCCGCGACGGCGTCTTCGCCGAGCCCGCCTCGGCGGCCGGCGTCGCGGGCCTGCTCGACCGGCACGAGCGGGGCCTGCTGGAGCCGGGCCTGCGGATCGTGATCACGCTCAGCGGCAACGGCCTGAAGGACCTGGACGCCTCCCTGCGCGGCGGCTACTCCTCGACGGAGACCTCCTCGTCCGCCTCCGACGTGGCCCGGGCCCTCCGCCTGGCGGCCTGACCGCAGTTGTGGAGAAGGTATCGATCGTTCGCAGAGGAACACCCGGAAAGTTGTGGGATCTCTCCATGCCTGAAGGGTGCGGTTCTGGTGTGGGATCGTCCCCATGATGGATGCATCGAAGCGGCGCGGGTTCCCCACGGGCGACCTGGCGCGGGTGGCCGTGTTCGCGGCGCTGATCGCTGTGCTGGGCGTGCCCGGCTCGTTCAACCTGTTCGGCAACGCGGTCCCGATCACGCTCCAGACCCTCGGCGTGATGCTGGCGGGGGCGATCCTCGGCACGTGGCGGGCCGCGCTGGCCGTGGTGGTGCTGCTCGTGCTGGTCGCCGTCGGCCTGCCGCTGCTGGCGGGCGGGCGGGGCGGGCTCGGCGTGTTCGCCATGCCGTCGGCCGGATACCTGATCGGCTGGATCCCGGGTGCGGCGGTGACCGGCTGGCTCGTCGAGCGCGCGGGCCGCAACCCGGGGATCTTCCCGCTGATGGTGGCGTGCCTGGTGGGCGGGATCGGGGTGGTCTACCTGTTCGGCATCCCCGTCCAGTCGCTGGTCACCGGGGTGTCCCTGGGCGCGACGGCGGTGTCCAGCCTCGTCTTCCTGCCCGGCGACCTGATCAAGGTGGTGCTGGCGTCCGGCGTGGCCAGGGGCACGCAGCGGGCCTACCCGGACGCGGTCCCGGCGGTGCACCGCGAACGGCTGCGCTCCGGCGGGGGGCGTTGACCGCTCGATGCCCGTTGCACAACACGTGATGCGGCACGCCGCCGAACGCCCTTCGCACCCGGCGGTGTGCGGCCCCTCCGTCGAGCTCACCTACGCCCAGCTCGCCGAACGGATCCACGGCGCCGCCCGCCACCTGCTCGGCCGCGGGATCGGCCCGGGCGCGCTGGTCTCGATCGGCCTGGCGGACCCGGTCGAGCTGCTCACCGCCGTGCTCGCGGCCGACCTGGCGGGCGCGACGCCGCTGGTGGGCGACCCCGCCTGGGACCGGGAGCGGTGGTCGAGCATCGCCGCCGCGGCCGGGCCCGGTTTCCTCGTGGACGCGCCGCTGCCCGGGGTGGCGGGTCCGGCGGTGCGGCACGATCCGGAGCCCGGGGACCGGGCGTGGGCGTGCTTCAGCTCGGGCAGCACCGGCCGGCCGCGCGCGATCGTGCGCACCCGCGCGTCATGGACGGAGTCGTTCCCGCACCTCGGCGAGCTGGCCGGGATCGGCCCGGACGACGTCGTGCTGATCCCGGGCCCCCTCGTCTCCAGCCTGTACGCCTTCGCCGCCGTCCACACCCTGGCCACCGGGGCGACGGCCCTTCTCCCCGGCCACCGGCCCTCCCGCACGCTGCCCGGCCTGCTGGCCAGGGCCACGGTCGTGCACCTGGTGCCGCACCGGCTGCCCGACGTGCTGGAGCACCCGGGGGCGCTGCGCGTGGCCGTCGTCGGCGGCGCGGCCCTCGACCCCGGCACGCGGGCGGCGGCCGCCCGGGCAGGGGTCCGGGTCGTGTCCTATTACGGGGCGACGGAGCTGTCGTTCGTGGCGGTGGACGCCGACGGGGGCGGGCTGCGCCCTTTTCCGGGCGTGGAGATCGAGGTCAGGCCCAAGGGCGGGCTCGGCGAGGTGTGGGCGCGTTCGCCGTGGCTGGCCGACGGATATCTGGGCGGCGCCGCGGGCCCGTTGCGCCGGGACGCTGACGGTTGGGCGAGCGTGGGCGACGTGGCGGAGCCGTACCGGGTAGGAGAGGTGCTGCGGGTACGCGGCCGGGGTGACGGCGCGATCCAGACCGGGGGCGCCACCGTCGTGCCCGAGGATGTCGAGGAGGTGCTCAGGAAGGTGCCCGGTGTGGGAGACATCGTCGTGATCGGCTCGCCGCACCCGTCGCTGGGTGCGGTGGTCACGGCGGTCATCGAGGCCGAGTGGGCCACGCCGCCGCCGCGCGCGCTGCTGGAGGCGACGGCCAGGGGCGGCCTGGACGAGGCGCAACGGCCACGCCGCTGGTACGCGGTGCCGAGCCTGCCCCGCACCCAGACGGGCAAGCCCGCCCGAGCCCTGGTCGCGGCCCGGCTGGCGGGCGGCGACCCCGACATCCGGCGGCTGATCTGACATGCGCGACTCCGATCCGCGCCACGAAGCCGCGACCCGGACCCTCGGGGACGAGCCCGTCGTCGTGGCGGCCCGGCGCACCCCCATCGGGACGGCCGGGCACGCGTTCAAGGGCGTGACGGTCGATCGGCTGGCCGCGCCCGTGATCGCCGCCGTGGCGCGCGAGCTGGCCGGGCGGCGGGTGGACGACGTGGTGCTGGGCAACTGCATGGGGCCCGGCGGGAACGTGGCCAGGGTGTCGGCCCTGGCGGCGGGCCTGGGGCACGAGGTGCCCGGCCTGACGGTGGACCGGCAGTGCGGCAGCGGGCTGGCCGCGATCCTGGTGGCCGGCCAGGCCGTCCGGGCGGGGGAGATGGACCTGGTGATCGCGGGAGGGGTGGAAAGCGCCTCGACCGCGCCGCTTCGTACCCATCGGGGTGCCACCGAGCCGTACCCCAGGGCGCCCTTCGCCCCGCACGGTCACCCCGACCCCGACATGGGGCCGGCCGCCGAGGCGCTGGCGGCGGCGCGCGGCGTCAGCCGGGCGCGCCAGGACGCCTACGCCTGCCGCAGCCACGCCAGGGCGCTGGCCGCCCGCGAGGCGGGCCGGTTCAAGGAGGAGATCGTCCCGATCGGCGGGCGCCGCGACGACCAGCGGCCCCGGCCGCTGCGGGCGGCGTCGCTGGCCCGGTTGCCCGCGGCCTTCGTGGCGGACGGTACAGTGACGGCCGGTAATTCCTCCCCGGTCAGCGACGGCGCCGCCGCCGTGGCCATCGTGCCCGAGCGGCTGCGCGCGGGGCTGCCGGGGATGCGGCTGGTGGCCGGGTCCGTCGTCGGGTGCGATCCCGAGCTGCCCGGGTGGGGTCCGGTGCCGGCGGTGCGGCGGGTGCTGGCGCGTGCGGGGGTGGAGTTGGAACAGGTCGCGGCGGTGGAGATCGTGGAGGCGTTCGCGGCGCAGGTGCTGGCCGTCACCGACGCGCTCGGGATCGACGCCCTGGACGACGATCGGGTGTGCGCCGACGGCGGTGCGTTGGCCCTGGGGCATCCCTGGGGCGCCACCGGCGCGGTCGTGGTGACCCGGCTGTTCGGCCGCCTCGTGCGCGGGGGAGCCCCGCCGGGGACGCTGGGCCTGGCGACGGCCGCGGTGGGTGGCGGGCTCGGCGTGGCCGCCCTGTTCGAGGTGGTCGGCACCGGCCGGGACGGAGCGCGGGCGTGATCGAGTTCGCCGACGTGCGCGTACGCCTCGGCGCCCGCGACGTCCTCAACGGCGTCACCGCGGCCCTGCCCGAGCGGCGGATCGGCGTGGTCGGCGCCAACGGGTCGGGCAAGAGCACCTTCGCCCGCCTGATCAACGGCCTGGCCCTGCCGACCTCGGGCAGCGTCACCGTGCTCGGCCTCGACACCCGCCGCCACGCCGCCAAGATCAGGCGGGGCGTCGGGTTCCTGTTCACCGACCCGGACGCGCAGATCGTGATGCCCACCGTGGCCGAAGACGTGGCCTTCTCCCTGCGCCGCAAGGGCCTGGCGCGCGAGGAGGTCGAGCGGCGCGTGCACGACGTGCTCACCCGGTACGGTCTGGCCGGGCACGCCGACCACCCCGCCCACCACCTGTCGGGAGGCCAGAAGCAGCTGCTCGCCCTGTGCTCCGTCATGGTGCTCGAACCGGACATCCTCGTCATGGACGAGCCGACCACACTGCTGGACCTGCGCCACTCCCGCCAGGTCGCCGACCTGCTGCGCGAGCTGCCGCAACAGGTGCTGGTGGTCAGCCACGACCTGCCGCTGCTGGCCGACTTCGACCGCGTCCTGGTGCTCGACCAGGGCCGCGTCGTCGCCGACGGCACCCCCGACGAGGCCATCACCCACTACCGGAAGATCATGTCGTGAACGGCCTCACCGGCGCCTACGTCCCCGGCTCCTCGCCGCTGCACCGGCTCCCGGCCGGCGCCAAGCTGGCCGGGCTGGCGCTGGCGTGCACGGGGCTGGTGCTGCTGAGCTCGCCGCTCGCGCTGGCAGGCGCGGCGGTCGTGGCGGCCGGTCTCTATGCGCTGTCCGGGGTCGGCATGGCGGCGGCGTGGGCGCAGGTCAGGCCGGTGCGGTGGTTCGCGGTGGGGCTGTTCGGGATGCAGTGGGTGCTCGTGGACCTGCCGGGGGCGGTGTCCACGACGCTGCGCGTGGTGCTCGCGGTCGCGCTGGCCGGGCTGATCACCCTCACCACCCGCACCTCGGCCATGATGTCGGCGCTGGAGCGCTGCCTGTCGCCGGCCAGGTTCGTGGGTCTGGACCCGTTCCGGCTGTCGTTGCTGCTGTCGCTGACGGTACGCAGCGTGCCCGTCGTGGCCGCGCTGGCCACCCGCGTCCGGGAGGCCCAGCGGGCCAGGGGCGTCGAACGCAGCTTCCGGGCCTTCGCCGTGCCGCTGGTGGTCGGCTCCCTCCGGCACGCCGACGCCCTCGGCGAGGCCCTGAGCGCCCGCGGCCTGGACGACTGAGCGCGGGCTTATCCCAGGTTTGACTTATATAAGCCGATCCTGAACAATCAGGTCGTGCACGCATTCGACGTCCTCGGCGATCCGGTCCGGCGGCGGATCCTGGAGCTGCTGGCCGCCGGTGAGCAGAGCTCCGGAGAGCTCACCGGCGTCATCCAGCGCGAGTTCGGCATCTCCCAACCGGCCGTCTCCCAGCACCTGCGGGTGCTGCGCGACAACGGCTTCGCCAGCGTACGAGCCCAGGGCACCCGGCGGCTCTACGCCGTCGAGCCGGGGCCGCTGCAGGAGGTCGATCTCTGGCTGGAGCGATTTCGGGGCTTCTGGACCCAACGACTGGACGCGCTGGCGACGGAGCTGGCCCGCGGCAAGCGCGAGCGCCGCATGAACGAAAAGGACACCTGATGGATATCGTGGACGAGCTGCTCAAGGCGCAGCGCGAGGTGAAGGACGGCGACGTCAAGAGCGTGGTGCTGCGACGGCACTACGACGCCGAGGTCGAGGACGTCTGGGACGCCTGCACCGACGCCGAACGCCTGTCCCGCTGGTTCCTGCCGGTGAGCGGGGACCTCCGGGTCGGGGGGACGTACCAGCTCCAGGGCAACGCGGGCGGGGAGATCCTGCGCTGCGAGCCGCCCAGCCTGCTGAAGGTCAGCTGGCTGTTCGGCGAGAACCCCGGCTTCTCCGAGGTCGAGGTGCGCCTGTCCGCCGAGGACGGCGGCACCCTGTTCGAGCTGCGCCACAGCGCCGAGGTGCCGCCGGAGTTCTGGGGGCGGTTCGGGCCGGGCGCGACCGGCGTGGGTTGGGACCTGTCGCTGCTGGGCCTGGCCCTGCACCTGTCGACCGGTGGGGACACAGGGGTCGACGAGGCCACGTTCCACGAGACCAGCGAGGGGCGGCGCTACATCACCGAGAGCAGCCGGGCCTGGGGCGAGGCCCACCTGGCCGCGGGCGGCGAGCCCGACGAGGTCGCCGCCGCCGTCGCCGCCACCACCGCCTTCTACGCCCCCGAACCGGAGCATTGATACGCGGCGGATACACGGCTGAGCACGCGCGGATACCCCGTCAATACAGATCGGCCGGGAGAGGGCTCCAAAGTGGCCACGGCGTCGCGAAGGGCGGCGTGAGTCACCGGGAAGGAGTCCCCGATGCGTGTGCTGATGTGCGGTCTGCTCGGTCTGGCGGTGCTGACCGGCTGCGGGGGAGACCCGGCCCCCGCGGCCGACGGCGGTGGCGGTGCCACGATGGACAAGGCCCGCGAGCGCGAGACCGTCATCGCCACCTGCATGAAGCAGAAGGGATTCACCTACACCCCCTCGGTCAGCCCGCCCAGGAAGTCCGCGGCGAACCCCGCTGACTACGCGGCGATGAAGGCCGAGCGCGGCAAGAACGGCTTCGGCGTCTTCTCCGCCGTCGTCTATCCGAAGCCGCCGGAGACACAGGCCCCGGACCCCAACCAGGCGACGATCGACGGCCTCTCCGGCGCCAGGCGGGACGCCTACCTCAAGACCCTGAACGAGTGCCGGGTCACCGCCCTCCGGCAGGTGAACGGCCTCAAAGCCACCTCGGTCGCCGACTACCAGGACCAGATGGCCACGGAGATCGAGAACATCGACAAGACTCTCGACGGCGACCCCAAGCTGCTGGAGCTCGCCGCGCCGTTCGCCGAGTGCCTGAAGTCCAAGGGCGAGCGGGTGACCTCCGAGAAGCCGGTCGCGCTGAGCGGCCGCGGCGTGGTGCTCTGGAGCGAGCAGGCCGACCGGCTCGGCAAGGCGGGCACCGTCACGGCGGAGGCCGCCAGGCCGTATCTCGCCAGGGAGATCAAGTCGGCGCTGGTCGACCTGGAGTGCGGCAAGGACTTCTACGCCGCCTTCATCCCCCTGCAGAAGCGGCTCACCAACGAGGCCAGGGTGAAGTACGGGTTCCAAGAGCGGTGATGCGCACCCCTCGCGGAAAGCTGCTGCTCGTGCTGGCCGTGGTCCTGGCGGTCGCGGGGACCGGCTGGGGAGTGGCCGCCCTGCTGCGCTCCCCGGCCGACGAGGCGGCGGCGCGCAAGCCGCCCAGACCGTCGCTGGTCACCGTCGCGGTCGAGCGGCGCAAGCTGGTCGCCACCGTCGTCGTCAGCGGCGCGCTGGAGTACGGCTCGCCTTATCCGGTGTCGCTGGCCGGGGTGGTGGGCGGCAGCGAAACCACTCAGCGCGCGACCCGCGCTCCCCGGCGGGGCACCCTGGCGGAGGGCGCGGTGATGATGGAGGTGAACGGGCGCCCGGTGTTCGTCTTCTCCGGCACGGTGCCGATGCACCGCAGCATCGTCTCCGGCGCCAAGGGGGCCGATGTCGAGCAGTTGCAGAAGGCGCTGCGCAGGCTCGGTCACCGCGCGCCCGCGACCGGCGTGTTCGACCGGGCGACCGTGGCCGCGGTGTCGCGCTTCTACGCCAAGAAGGGCTATGAGGCGCAGCAGCCCACCTTGGAGCTCCGGCAGAAGCGCGACGACCTGCGCCGGGCCGTAAGGACCGCCCAGGAAGTGCTCGCGACCGAGCGCATGGCCCTTGACCAGGGCAAGGACGTGCTCCCGCTGAAACTCAAGCTCGCCGGCGCCCGGCAGGATCTCAAGGAGGCCGAACAGGCGCTCGGGAACGCGCGGGCGCAGGACCGCACCACCGAGGACGAGGCCAAGGTCGAGGCCGCCGAGAGCGCCGTACGGGCGGCCGAGGAGAAGCTGCTGGCGGCCCAGCAGGAGCTCGCCCAGGCCACCGCGACGCCCACCCCTGCGCCCAGCCTCGGGCCCAGCCCCACGGTGGGTGCCACGGCCGGGCCGCCCGCCGACACCCGCCTGCTCGAACTCCGGGTCGCCAACGCCCGAGCGGATCTGGCCGCCGCCAGGTCGGCGCTGGAGCGCGTACTGAAGGAGGCCGGGATCACGCGGGCCGCGCGCCTGACCGAGCTGGGGAAGAACGTCCGGCTGGCGCGCGAGGCGGTCGCCACCGCCGAGCAGGCGCTCCGGCAGGCCAGGCAGCTCTCGCCCGTCAAGCTCAAGGTGGCCAACGCCCAGCGTGACCTGGCCGCCGCCCGGGCGCTGCTGGCCGAGTTCTCCCGCACCTACGGCGTCACCGTCCCGCCGGGAGAGGTCGTCTTCCTGCCCAGGCTGCCCGCCCGCCTGCACAAGCGGGCCGTCAAGGCGGGCGAACTGGTGGACAAGTCGGTCGCCACGGTGACCAGCGCCTCGTTCGTGGTCTCGGGCTCGGTGGACGTGGCCGAGGCCGAGCGGGTGAAACCCGGCCTGAACGCGAGCATCGAGACCGAGGCCGGCAAGACCGTCCCCGGCACGGTGACCTCCCTCGGCGGACGCGACGCGAAGGGCGCCGTGCCAGTGACGATCACCCCCACGTCGATGAAGGGCCTCAAGAAGCTCGCCGGCGCGCCCGTCACGGTTCGCGTGACCATCGGCGCCACCGACCGGGAGGTGCTCGTGGTCCCCGCCGCGGCGGTCGTCACCGCCGCCGACGGCCGGGCCCGGGTGCAGGTGGAGATCGCCCCCGACCGGACCAAGGAGGTCGAGGTACGCACCGGCCTGTCCGCCGACGGGGCCGTGGAGGTGACCGGCGAGCTCAAGCCGGGCGACCTGGTGGTGATCAACAGTGCCTGAGCCGGTCATCCTGCTCGACGGCCTGACCAAGGAGTTCCCCGCTGACCCTCCCGTCAGAGCGCTCTCCGCCGTCACCCTAAGAGTTGAAAAATCGGACTATGTCGCCATAGTTGGCCCTTCGGGGTCCGGAAAGTCCACGCTGCTCAACACGCTCGGCCTGCTCGACCGGCCGACCAGCGGCAGCTACCGGCTCGACGGCATCGAGACCACCACCCTGAAGGACGGCGCGCGGACCACCATCCGCGGCCGCCGGATCGGCTTCGTCTTCCAGTCCTTCCACCTGTTGCCGCACCGCAGCGTGCTGGAGAACGTCATGCTGGCCGAGGTCTACGGCGCGGCACCGCGCGCGGGGCGGCGGCAACGCGCGCTGCGGGCCCTGGAGCGGGTACGGCTGTCGCACCGGGTGGACTTCCTGCCCGGCAGGCTGTCCGGCGGTGAGCGGCAGCGCGCCGCCATCGCCCGCGCCCTCATGGGCGAACCGTCGCTGCTGCTGTGCGACGAACCCACCGGCAATCTCGACAGCAGGAACACCGACGCCGTGCTCGACCTGTTCGACGAGCTGCGCGCCCAGGGGATGACCATCGTGGTCATCACTCACGAGACCGACGTGAGCGATCGGGCCGCGCGCCGGGTGCGCATCACCGACGGCGTCCTCACGGAGGAGTAGACGTGCACCCTCGCGACCTGCTGAACGAGGCCGTGGCGGGGCTGCTGGCCCGCCCGGTGCGCTCGGCGCTGACGACGCTGGGCACTGTGCTGGGTATCACGACGCTCGTGGTCACCCTGGGCGTCGCCGCGACGGCGGGCAACCAGATCGTCGGCCGCTTCGACGAGCTCACCGCCACCTCCGTCACGGTCGAGGTCCCGGAGAGCCCGTTCCCGCTGGTCGACTGGGCCGACATCGGCCGGGTGACCCGGCTGCGCGGGGTGGTCTCCGCCGCCGCCCTCGCCGAGTCGAAGCAGAGCGCCAACCTCAGCGTCCGCTCCAACGACATCGTGGACCCCACCCGGGTCACCGACCAGACCCTGACCGTGGTCTCCAGCAGCCCTGACCTGCCCGCCGCGGTCAAAGGCAGGATGATCGAGGGCCGCTACTTCGATGCCGGGCACATCGCCCGCGGGGACAAGGTCGTCGTGCTGGGCCGGCACGCGGCCGAGCTGCTGGGCATCACCCGGCTGAGCCGGGCTCCGGCCGTCTTCATCGGCACGCAGGCGTACACCGTCATCGGCGTCCTCGGCGACCTGCGACGCGAGAAGAGCCTCGCGAGCGCGGTCATGTTGCCGCCGTCGGTCGGCAGGCGCTACGGCCTGAGCACCGTGACCCGAGTCCTGATCAACACCGGCCTCGGCGCCGCGGAACTGATCGCCAGGCAGGCCCCGGCCGCGCTCAGCCCCGGCAACGAGGCCCTTCTCCAGGTCGGCTCGCCGCCCAGCCCCACCAGGGCCCGCGATGCGGTGGAAGGCGACGTCGACGCCCTCTTCCTGACCCTCGGGCTGGTCTCCCTGGTGGTCGGCGCGGTCGGCATCGCCAACGTCACGCTGGTGACCGTGATGGAGCGCGTCGCCGAGATCGGCCTGCGCCGCGCCCTCGGCGCCGCCCGCCGCCACATCGCCGCGCAGTTCCTGCTGGAGTCCACCCTCACCGGCCTGACCGGCGGAGTCATCGGCGCTTCCGGAGGGATCGTCGCGATCGTCGCGGTCTGCGCCGTCAAGCAGTGGACGCCGGTCATGGACGTACGGCTGGCCCTCATGGCGCCTGCCGCCGGTGCCGTCGTCGGGCTGCTCGCGGGCCTCTACCCGGCCCTGCGCGCCGCTCGCATGGAACCGGTCAACGCACTTCGCTAGATATGGTGCCCTTTCATGACATCCCTGCTGCTCGTCGAAGATGACGCGGTGATCCGTGAGTCCCTCGGCCTGGCCCTGGAACGCTACGGCTACCGGATGACCACCGTCGCCGACGGGCTGAGCGGCCTGGAGGCGGCCCGGTCGGGCGGCCACGACCTCCTGCTGCTGGATGTGATGCTGCCCGGCCTGGACGGCATCGGCCTGTGCCGCAGGGTCAGGGAGTCCAGCCAGGTGCCGATCCTGATGATGTCGGCGCGCGGCGACTCGCTGGACGTGGTGTCGGGCCTGGAGGCCGGTGCCGACGACTATGTGGTCAAACCGGTCGACATCCCGGTGCTGGTGGCCCGGATCAGGTCACTGCTGCGCCGTACCACTGCTCCTGCCCCTTCATCGGGCGTACTGACGTTCGGGGAGCTGACGGTGGACCCGGCCGCGCTGGAGGTACGGCTCGGCGGGCGGCTGGTCGAACTGGCGCCGACCGAGCTGCGCCTGCTGCTGGAGTTCGCCGCCAATCCGGGGATCGTGCTGGAGCGCGCCACGCTGCTGCGTAACGTGTGGGACTACGGCTGGGACGGCGACAGCCGCGTGGTCGACCTCTGCGTGCAGCGGCTGCGCAGGAAGATCGGCACGGACCGGATCGAGACGGTGCGCGGGTTCGGCTACAAGCTGCGCAGGTCGTGATGCTGGGCTCGCTGCGCTGGAAGCTGGCGGCACTGATCACGCTGGCCTGCTGCGCGATCGTGACCGTGGTCGGGATCCTGGTCCACCGCACGACGCTCGAGCGCACGATGCGGCTGGGCGAGGAGCGGGCGCTGGTGTCGGCCGCGGAGGTCGCCGACAAGCACCGCAGGGACGCTCCTCCCGAGGAGGGACTGGTCCCGTACACCGAGTCGATCATGAGTGTGGACGAGCTGCCCCCGCCCCTGCGCGCGCGGCTGGCCGTCGAGTCGCCCGCCACCTGGTACGACGACCTGCGGGCCGAAGAGCGGTGGATGTGGGCGGCACAGCCGGTGGGCGATGGGCTCGTGGCCGCCCCGAAGATCGACATGACCTCGGACATGCGCGGGCTGAGTGCCCTCGACCGAGCCATGGTCCGAGCCGCCCTGACCGCGCTCGCCGTGGTGCTGCCGCTCTCGATGGGCATTGCCGAGCTGGCCAACCGGCGCCTGCGCCGGGTCGCCGCCACCGCCCGCAGGATCGCGGACGGCGACCTGGACGCCCGCGTCGCCGCGCACCGCCGGGGCCTCTCCCGGTGGGGCGGGCGCGACGAGATCGCCGGCATCTCCGCCGCCGTGGACTCCATGGCGGCGAGCCTGCAGCACCGGTTGCTGGCCGAGCAGCGCTTCACCGCCGATGTCGCCCACGACCTGCGGACCCCGCTGATGGGCCTGGTCGCCGCGGTCGAGCTGCTGGAGGAGAGCGAGGCCACCGATCTGGTACGCGACCGGGTCCGGGTGCTGCGCTCGCTGGTGGAGGACCTGCTGGAGGTCTCCAGGCTGGACACGGGCGCCGAGGTCGCCGAGCGCGTACGGGTGCCGCTGGCCGAGGTGGCGGAGGAGTCCGCGGCCCGGGTGGGGGTCGAGACGCGCGTGACGGCCTCGGGTCATCCGGTGGCCGAGACCGACCCGCGCCGCCTGGACCGGATCCTCGCCAACCTCGTCCTCAACGCCCACCGCCACGGTGCGCCCCCGGTGGAGATCACGGTCCGGGACCACGTGATCGAGGTCCGCGACCGGGGGCCGGGCTTCCCGCCTGAGCTCCTCGCCGACGGCCCGAGCCGCTTCCGCACGGGCGCCGCCGAACGCGGCCGCGGCCACGGGCTCGGGCTGACGATCGCGCTGGGCCAGGCCCAGGTCATCGGCGCCGACCTGACCCTGGCCAACGCCCCCGACGGCGGCGCCGTCGCCACCCTCCGCCTCCCGCTGGGCCACGGCTAGCTCGTCGGGCTTGCGCTCTGGGCGCGAGGTGGCATCCAAGCCTGGCTCAGCCGTTGGTGACCCAGTCCATGTGTTCGATCCAGTGGGCGAGCAGCGCCCGATCCCCCTGCAATTCCAGCGTGGGAGCCGCATCCAGTGGGCGACGCCTGCTGATCACGAGCAGGAGCTCGGCGGCTGGGCCGCTTACCACGACGTCCGCCTTGGTGTGCGTGCGCTCCAGCACGACCATGTCCGCTTCCCGGCGTGCCACCCACTCCCCAGGCGCGTCGGTTGCGTGGAAGTGCAGAGTCTGACCGCCCCCGCGCATCGCATCGGCGAAGCCCGCCCTGTTCTCCCAATAGCCGCGGGACGCCATCGTGTCCAGCCAGTCCTCGATGGCCGCGACGGCGAGCTCCGGAGCCAACTCGTACGGCATGCCGAGCGCCGCAGCCGCGTCCGCTCGATGCACGCAAGCCTCGCCGAGCAGCCGACGTGACCAGAACGGCACGCCTGCGGCGCCGCCCGACGGATCCCACACCGGCGTGTCATCGGCGACCGATGCGAACGCCTGTCTCGCCTCGGCCGCGCCGTCGTTCAGCCAGGCGCGCCACTGGCCCGAATCGGTCGGACCCGGAACGTAGCCGGCGAACGCCCTGCTCGGCTCGGTCATCTGCTCACCCACGAGCATGGCCACCATTCGCTGTACCCCGCCGACATGGTCGACAAGATCGGCCAGCGTCCATTTCGGACAGGTCGGCACCGGGGCCGCCGCATCCCTGCCGTGCACCCAATCGGCAAACGTGCTCGTCTGCTCGACAACGGCCTTCACATACGCAGGTGTGTCCATCGCTGCACCTCCAAGTGCTTTGTGATCTTCCCGAAGTTCGGGGGCCAGGTCACTCGATGCCGGCCGCCGGTCGGTGTCGATGATCAGGGGCGAAACACCGCACTGATTGTGGCTTGCGGAAACGCGCCTGACCAGGTCAGTGACCGGACATTCTCCGGACTTCGGCGGCGATCAAGGCAGCGGCGGTGTGCCGCAAGCGGACCTGACCGGGGCCTCCTGGGATTCGGACACGCGAGCCAGCCCTCTGCGTGCCTGCCTGATCGCCGACCATCATCAGGCGGTGGCCGTGCTGGACGTTGTCACCAGGCGGTAGCCGAGGTCGAGGGTGTCGGCGTCGAGGAGAGCCCGGTGGCGTTCGTGCCAGCGCCCGGTCGCGAGGTCGGCGGCGAGGCGCCGCATCGCATCCTCGACCCGCTCCTGGTCGAGGGTCGCCAGCGCGGAGATGGCGGCGCGGACCTGCGGGTCGAGGTAGCAGTGCGGGCGTCGCCAGTACGCGCCCAGGAACCCGTCGGTGCAGTCGGCCGGCACCGGGACCGGGACGACGGTCACCGGCGTTCCGTCACGCCGGAGGTGGGTCTCGACGACCTCCAGGGCGGCAAGCCGGGCGTCGGCTTCGGCGATCTCCGGGAGATACTCCGCGACCAGCCAGAATCGTGCCGTGACGGCGGGATCCCAGGTGAGGACGACCTGCCGGGCGGATACCCGGCGCAGCTCGGTGAGGCCCGCGGCCGCGTCGGTCCAGTGGTGGACGGTGAGGATCGCCATCGCGGCGTCGAACGACCGGTCGGGGAAGGGCAGGGACTCGGCATAGCCCTGGACGACCGTCGCGGAGCCGGGAGGACGCTGCTCGATCATCACCGTGGACGGCTCCACGGCGGTGACCTGCCGGCCGCGCGGTTCGTAGGAGCCGGTCCCGGCGCCCACGTTGACCACCGTCCGGGCGGGCCCCAGGGCCTGGTCGATCAGGCCGGCGATCCGGGGGTCGGGGCGGCGGTGGTGGGAGTAGCCGAGCCCGATCGACTCGTACGGATTGCCGGTCACAGGTGCTTCCCGAGGTCGGACACGTCCAGCAGGGGCAGGCCCCAGCGCAGGGCGGCGATCTCCAGGTCGGCGGCGTCGGCCATGGTGCCGTCGGGGTTCATGACCTCGCAGCACACCCCGACGGGCGGCAGCCCGGCCGCCACGCACATGGCCACGGTGGCCTCGGTGTGTCCGGCGCGTTCGGCCAGCCCTCCGGGGCGGGCAGCGAGCGGGAAGACGTGTCCCGGCCGCAGGAAGTCGGCCGGCCTGGCGTCCGGATGGGCCAGGCGGCGCACGGTCGCGGCGCGTTCGGCGGCCGACACCCCGGTGCCGGTCCCGGAGGTCAGGTCCACGGGGATGTGCGGGCGGGTGCCGTGCCGGTCGCCGGGGCCGGGGACGGGGCCGATCTCCAGCCGGTCGAGGACCTCGGGCGCGCAGGGCACGGTCGGATGGCCGCACACCTGGGTGAGCAGGAACGTGAACGCCTCCGGGCGCAGCCGGGCCCCCGCGAACACCACGTCGCCTTCGCTCTCCCGCTCGGGGTCCCAGATCACCACGGCTCCTCCGGCGGCGAGCTGCGTGAGCGCCTGCTGCACGCCGCGCGCGCCCGAGAGCCGTCCGGCCCAGGGAAGCGCCGCGACCACCTCGGTCACCGACTTCGCCAGGTCGGGCAGGCGGCGGCGGGCCAGGCGGACGACCAGGTCGGGCTCCAGGTTCACCCGATCGCCGACGGACAGCTCCGACAGCGTGGTGGCCCGCAGCGTCAGCGGGATCAGCGCCACCGAGAACCGGTCGCGGGCCACCTCGGCGACGGTCAGGCTGACGCCGTCGACCGCGATCTGACCCTTCGCGACGACCAGCGAGAGGAAGCGCTCGGGCGGTTTGATCCACAAGCGCCGTGCGACCCCCTCGTCATCGATCCGCACGATCTTGCCCACGGCGTCCACGTTGCCCTGGACCAGGTGACCGGCGAGCGGGTCGCCCAGCGTCAACGGGGTCTCCACGTTGACCCGCGTGCCCGGCCTGATCTGGTCGAGGGTCGATCTGCGCCGCGTCTCCGCCGACAGCCCGGCCTCCAGCGGTTGCGTCTCGTGCGCGGTCCGGAGGACGGTCAGGCCCACGCCGTTCAGGCAGATCGAACCCGGCGCGCCGACGGCGGCCCCGGGGGCACTGACCGCGATGCGCGCCTCGTCGACGGCCACCACCGTGCCGATTTCCTGGATATTTCCGGTGAACATGCGACACCACCTCTCGACAGCGGGAACCAGGGGCCGGACAGGCCCGAGAGGTGGCGGGGTGTCACCGCGTGGCCCGGAGTCGCACCGAGTCGTCCCGCCGGAACCGGCAGAACCGGCGGGCTGTCACCGCCGCACCTTGGAATCGCACCAATCAACCTTTTATCACCCGGCGGCCCGGGAGATCAAAGCGTCTGGCCCAGAGAGATCCCGGCCAGCTTGATCAGGAACCGGTCGATCTGCGCCTCCAGTGGCGGCCAGGGCAGGTCGGGCTGGTTGACCCGCATCGACACGGCCCCGTGCACCGCCGCCCGGAGGTCGAGCGAGACCTCCGCGGCGTCGCCGGGGGCGGCGAGCCCGGCGTCCATGCAGCGCCGCACCGCGTCCGTGGTGCGCTCGCCCAGCTCCTGCTTGAACTCCATGCTGGCCCGCTGGTTGAGCGTGCTCTCGTGGAGGACCTTGTACAGGCCTGGGTGCCGGCGTACCCAGTCGCCCAGGTAGAGCAGCCGGGCGCGTAGCCGCGCCACCGGGTCGGCGGCGGTCTCGGCCTGGTCGAGGACGCGTACGAGGTCGCGGTGGCACTGCTCCAGAGCGGCCAGGACGAGGGCGTCGCGGTCGGCGAAGTGGATGTAGACGGAGGTGGCGGCGATGCCGACCTCACGCGCGACCGCGCGCATCGACAGGGCCTGGTCGTCGGCGAGCTCGTCGAGCAGCCGTACGGCGGCCGTGACGATGTCCTCGCGCAGCCGCTCGCCCTGACCTCGGGGGTTGCGGCCCCGGGAGCGGGGGTTGGTCGCGTTCATGGGAGCCATTGTAACGAGACGGGCGTTGCACTACAGTCGTAGCGCTACAGCCGTACAGTTATCGAGGAGTATCGATGAAAGTCCACGCCAAGACGCTCGACCCGGTGTTCGCGGAGATGAGCGAGGCCACCGACCGCATGATCTGGGAGGAGATCGCCGAGCTGTCCATGCGGGAGAAAATCCTGCTGTCCCTGGTCGGCGACGTCTGCCAGCAGACCCTCGGGCTGCCCTTCGAGGCGCACGTGGCGATGGCGTACGAGAACGGGCTGTCCGCCGACGACCTGCGCGAACTCCTGCGCTTCATCGCCTACGACAGCGGCTACCCGGCGGCCCTGTCGGCGCTGGCCCGCCTGGTCGACATCGAACGCGGGCAGGGCCTGCCCGGCCCCGCGGGCGACGGGCACCCGATCGACGCCGACGGGCTGACCAGCCCGATCCCCGCGCCGACCCGGCAGGCCGTACGCAATCTCGACCCCGCCTTCGCCGACTACATGGACCTGCAGTCGCGCATGCGCGCGGGGATGCGGCGACTGACCGTTCGCGAGCGCGCGTTCGCGACCATGACCGTCGACGTGCTCTTCCAGACGCTGGAGGAGAGCTTCCGCGTCCACGTGACGCGGGCCCTGAAGGCGGGTGCCACGCCGGAGGAGGCGCGTGCCGTGGTGCGCTTCTCCGCCCAGTTCGGCCTGACGAAGGCGTGGCGCGGCATGCGGGCGCTGAATGCCCTGTTCACGGAGGCGGGCACGGTCTTCGCCTGATCCGTCCCCGCGAGGTAGGGTGAGTGAATACTCACCTACCGAGAGGGGCGACACTGATGAGACTCGCGGTCTTCGGCGCGACCGGCGGCATCGGCCTGCAGCTCCTGCGCCAGGCCCTCGGTCTCGGCCACGAGGTCACCGCCGTCGTACGCGACGCGTCCCGGCTGCCCGCCGAGCTGCGCGGGCGGCTGGACGTCGTCGAGGCCGACGTGATGAACCCCGACGCCATAGTCCCGGCGGTCAAGGGCTGTGGGGCCGTGCTGTCCGCGATGGGCACGCGCGATCGCGGCCCCACCACCGTCCACAGCGCCAGCACCACCTCGATCATCCAGGCCATGACCCAGGCGCAGGCCCGCCGCATGCTGCTCGTCAGCGCCAGCGGCCTGGTCGCCGACGCGGGCGACGGCTTTTTCACCCGGTACGTACTCAAGCCGCTCATCGTGCAACGCCTGCTCCGCCACTCCTACGCCGACCTGGCCCGGGCCGAGGAGCTGCTGCGCGCCTCCGACCTGGACTGGACCATCGTGCGCCCCTCCCGGCTGCTCGACACCGAGCGGCCCGGTCAGTACCGGACCGCACGGGACCTCAACATCAGAGGAGGGCTCAGCACCACCCGCGCCGACGTGGCCCACTGCATGCTCGGCCTCATCGACGACCCGTCGTCCGTCCGCCACGTCGTCTCGGTCGCCTCTCAGGGGCCGGCGGTGTAGTTGCGCAGCTCCGGCAGTGCCCATGCGACCGCGGCCACGGTCACCGTGGTGAGCAGCCCGCCGACGGCGATCACCGTCTGGTGATCGAGGATCGAGGTGGCGGCCCCGTGCAGCAGGTTCGCGAGGTGCGGGCCGCCGAAGAGGACGACGGTGAGCGAGCCCTGGATCCGGCCGCGCACGGAGTCGTGGGTGTGCGCCTGTGTGATGGCGTTGCGGAAGGTGCTCAGCACGAAGTTGACCGCGCCGCCGAGGACGAGCGCCACCAGGGCGAGCCACAGCTGGGCGGCCAGCCCGAGGAGCGCCACGGTGATGCCCCACGCCGCGGCGGCCGCCGCCATGAGCGCGCCGTGGCGTCGGGCCCGGGTGAACGTGCCCGACATCAGCCCGGCCGTGACCACCCCGGCCGGATAGGCGGCGTACAGCAGCCCCAGCTCCAGGCCGCCTCCCGCGGGCCCGCCGTAGGTCTGCTGGGCGAGCTCCGGGAACAGGGCCGTCGGCATGCCGAAGACCATCGCCGCGAGGTCCACCAGGAGCACCGCCACCAGCAGCCGGCTGGCCGCCAGATACCGGAACCCGGCCGCCGACCGGCGCTGCGCGGCCGGGTGGGGTTGGGGCGGCAGCGGCGGGAGCTTGACGACCGCCCACACGACGGCCAGCAGCGCGACGGCGTCGAACAGGTACAGCGCACCGAGCCCGACCAGCGGTATCAAGGCGCCGGCCAGCACCGGCCCGAGGATCGACCCGGCGTAGCGGGTCAGGGCGCTGAGGCTGTTGGCCGCCGGCAGGAGCTCGACCGGGACCAGGCGGGGCACCACGGCGCCCATCGTGGTCATGATCGCGGCGAAGGACAGTCCCTGGCAGGCGACCAGCACCATCAGGACGGGGACGAAACGTCCGCCCAGCACGGCCTGCGCCCAGAAGGCCACGTACGTGAGCGCCAGGCCGCAGTGGGCCGCCAGCAGCACCTTTCGCCGGTCCATGACATCGGCGAGCGCGCCCACCCCTAACGCCGCCACCACCAGCGCGACGAACGACACCGCCCCCGCCACGCCCACGGCCGCCGAGGAGCCGGTCACCGTGAACAGCTGCGCCGGCACGGCGACCACGCTGAACGAACCGGCGACGGCGCAAATCGCCGATGACACCCACAATCGCCGGTAGGCCGCGATGGCCAGCGGGCGGCGGTCGACGGTGTAGGCGCCGAGCGACCGGGCCGTTGAGGTGATCACTGTCCGGCCCCATCGGCGTCCAGGCTCACCACGTCGGCCACGACGCAGGCGATGTTGTCGGGGGCGCCGGCCGCGTACGCCAGCGCCACCAGCTCGTCGAGCACCTGCTGGGGGGCGCCGGGCCCGGTCAGCGCCGCGCGCAGCGCTCCGGCCGGGACGACGGTGGACAGCCCGTCGGAGCACAGCAGGTACCGGTCGCCGGCCGCGGCGGCGTGCAGCGACAGTTCCGGCCGGGCCCCGCCCGTTCCGGTCAGCGCTCGTGCGAGCAGCGCGCGCTGCGGATGCGAGGCCGCCTCCTCCACGGTAAGCCGGCCCTCGTCGACCAGCCCCTGCACATAGGTGTGGTCATGGGTGATCTGGAACAGCTCGCCGTCCCGCACCAGGTACGCCCGGGTGTCACCGATGTGCACCAGCGCCAGCCGCGACCCCGACCACAGCAGCGCGGTCAACGTGGTCACCGCCTCACCCGACGGCGTCGAGGCGGCGATCTCCCCGATGGCCCGGTCGGCTTCTCCGACCGCCTCGGCGAGCGCGCCGAGCAGGTCCTCGGCCGCTACGGCCAGCGTCTCCAGCGGTTTGAGCGCGTCGACGGCCGCCGCGCTCGCCAGGTCCCCGCCCGAGCCGCCGGCCCCGTCGGCCACCGCCAGCAACCGGGGGCCGGCGTAGGCGGTGTCCTGGTTGCTCGTACGCACCAGGCCCGACTCCGACCGGGCCGCGTAACGGATCCCCAGCATCGTCGCCGTCTCTTCCACGGTGCTTCCCCTCCCCGACAGATAGTCGACGAGGAACGTGGCCAGCTCTCCACGGGCGGCGGTCTCGGCCAGCACCTGCTCCCAGTAGCCGGCGATCTCCTCGGCCGCCGCGCCCGCCGGCAGGTCGCACACCCGCCGGATGCGTGCCAGCGGCATGCCCAGCCGCCGCAGCCAGGCGATCAACCGGGCCCGCTCCAGCTGTACCGGATCGTAGAACCGGTATCCGGACTCGCCGTCCACCGCGGCCGGTCGCAGCAACCCGAGCTGGTCGTAGAGCCGCAGGGCCTTCGGCGACAACCGCGCGGCCCGAGCGAACGCCCCGATCGTCAGCAGCCGCACCATTCCTCCTCGTCCCGGCCCCCGTGGCCGGTACCGACGATGCTGCGGCTTCACCCTAGGGGAAGGTCAACACCGCACTTTCCGGAAACCAGTTCCGCATGCACAGCACAGGCAAGTTGCCAAAACGGAACCACATTCCCTATCTTTATCGGAACGCGGTTCCGTTTAATCCAGGAGGAAACACAGTCATGCAGTACCGCACCTTGGGCCGTACCGGTGTGCAGGTCAGCTCCCTCGTGCTCGGCGCGATGAACTTCGGCAGGATCGGACGCACCACCCAGGACGACGCCACCGCCATCGTCGACGCCGCCCTCGAAGCCGGGATCAACCTCATCGACACCGCCGACATGTACAGCGACGGCGAGTCGGAAGAGATGGTCGGCAAGGCCATCGCCGGCCGCCGCGACGACATCGTGCTGGCCACGAAGGCGAGCCTGCCGATGGGCGAGGAGCGCAACCATCAGGGCGGCTCGCGCCGCTGGCTGGTCACCGAGCTGGACAACAGCCTGCGCCGCCTCGGCGTGGACCACGTCGATCTCTACCAGATCCACCGGTGGGACCCGACGACCAGCGACGAGGAGACACTGTCGGCCCTGACCGACCTGCAGCGCGCGGGGAAGATCCGCTACTTCGGCTCCTCGACCTTCCCCGCCCACCGCATCGTCCAGGCCCAATGGACCGCCCGCGAACACCACCTGAGCCGTTACGTCACCGAGCAGCCCAGCTACTCGATCCTGCAGCGCGGGATCGAGAGCCACGTCCTGCCCGTGACAGAGCAGTACGGGCTTGGCGTGCTGGTGTGGAGCCCGCTGGCCTCGGGCTGGCTGTCGGGCGCGATCCGGCAGGGCCGGGAGATCGCCACCAACCGCTCGGCGTTCATGCCGCGGCGCTTCGACACCTCCATCCCGTCCAACCGCACCAGGCTCGACGCGGTCGAGCGACTGGCGAAGGTCGCCGACGCGGCCGGGCTGACGATGATCCAGCTCGCGCTCGGTTTCGTGACCGCGCACCCGGCCGTGACCAGCGCGATCATCGGCCCCCGCACGCTGGACCACCTGCGCTCGCACCTCGCCGCCGCCGACACGGTGCTCTCCGCCGACGTGCTCGACGCCATCGACACGATCGTCTCGCCCGGCGTCGACCTGGCCCCGGAGGAGAAGTACGACACCCCGCCTTCCCTGCTCGACCCGTCACTACGCCGCCGCTGATCGCTCAGGCGGGCTCCCACCACACCAGATTGGCGGCCACCTGGGCCACCGGCTCGATGATCTCCCACGCCTCGGCGATCAGCCCGTCGTCCAACCGCCAGATGTCGACGACCGCGATCTCTGGCCCGGCACCGGGGAGCCGGCGTCGCGAGTACATCACGACATGATCACCCTCGGCCAGCACGTGATGGATCTCGACCTGCATGCCGGCGAGCGGGCCGAGCGCGGCGCGTACGGCGGCGAGCCATTCCGCCTTGGTCGACGAGGTCGGACCCGGCCGGTGATGGACGAAGTCCTCGCTCAGCAACGGCGCGAGCGCATCGACGTCGCCCGTCGCGACCAGCGCCGTCAGCGCCCGCTGGACGAGGCTCTTGTTGTCTGTGGTCAGGTTCTGCGTAGTCATGGCGGCAGTGTTTCGACCGTTGCCCACGGTTGTCGATGAACTCGCATTTCATGGCGCCCGGCGCCACGAGGAGTAGCATCGACGGGCATGTACACGGTCGGGGAGCTGTTGCGGCAGTGGCGGAATCGCCGGCGAATCAGCCAGCTCGATCTCGCGATCGCCGCCGACGTCTCGGCTCGTCACGTCAGCCTGGTGGAGACCGGCAAGTCCAACCCGAGCGCCGACATGATCCTCCGGCTCGCGGATCAGCTCGAGGTGCCGTTGCGTGAGCGCAACCGGCTGTTGCTGGCCGCCGGCTTCGCACCCCGCTACGTCGAGCGGCCGCTCGACGGGGACACGCTGTCGGCGGCCTGGGACGCGGTCGAGAGGGTGCTCCGCGCACACGAGCCGTACCCGGCGCTGGTCATCGACCGCCGGTGGAACATCGTGATGACCAATCGTGCTCTCGGCCCGTTCCTCGCGGACGTCGCCCCCGACCTGCTGCGGCCGCCGATCAACATGCTGCGCCTGGGACTGGACCCGCGCGGGCTCGCCCCTCGGATCGTCAATCTGGCCGAGATGCGCGTGGTGCTCCGTACCCGGATCGCGCGTCAGCTCGCCACCGCTCCCGACCCCGAGCTCACCGCGCTCTACGAGGAGCTGCTGGCGCCCGGCTCCGAGGACGCGGGCCACCCCGTCGAGTCCGAGGTCGTGATCCCGATGATCTTCAACTTCGGCGGGCGAGAACTGCGGCTGTTCTCGACCACCACGACGTTCGGCACCCCGATGGACATCACGCTGGACGAGGTCGCGATCGAGTCGTACTACCCGGAGGACGCGGAGAGCGCCGCCTACTTCAAGAACCTCGTCGCGCTTGACCTCAACCGCGGTTGAGATCCCAGAATTGCTGATCGCGGGCGGCGCGCCCGCCTGTTCTGGATCGCCTTTCATCCCAACCGTGGAGATTTGTCATGACCAAAATCGTCGTCATCGGCGCCACCGGCAAGCAGGGCGGCGCGGTCGCCGACCTGCTTCTGCAGCGCGGTCACGAGGTGGTGGCGTACGTGCGCTCGGAGGAGTCCCCGGCCGCGAAGGCGCTTTCTGCTCAGGGAGCGCGGCTCGCCGCCGGTGACCTCGCCGATCCCGACGCGCTCCAGCGGGCCTGTACGGGCGCCGACGCGGTTTTCGGCCTCTCGGTGCCGTTCGGCGAGGGCGGCAAGGACGAGGAGGTGGCGCAGGGACGCCTGCTCGTCGACACCGTCGCCCGCCTCGACGCCCACCTGGTGTATTCGTCCGTACGGGGTGGCGACCGGCTGGAGGCCACCAACGTCGACCACGCCGACAGCAAGCAGCTCATCGAGGCGTATTTACGCGAGCAGCCGGTGCGCGCGACGGTGCTCGGCCCGGTGTACTTCATGGAGAACGCGCTCAACCTCGGCTTCAGTAGGCTCGGCGACGGCATGCTCGCCAACCCGCTGACTCCCGGCAAGCCGCTCGACCAGGTGAGCGTCCTGGACATCGCCGGCATGGCCGTACACGCGATCGAGAACCCCGATGAGCTCGTCGGCGAGCGGATCGACATCGCCTCCGACCGCGTCACCGGGCAGGAGGCGGCCCGGATCCTGAGCGAGGTGCTGGGCCGGGAGATTCCGTACCGGCAACTGCCGCTGGACATGGTGCGGCAGTGGGCCGGCGAGGAGGTGGCCACGATGTTCGAGAGCTTCGAGAACAACACCGACTTCCTCGACATCGAGACCCTGCACGCCACGTACCCCGCCGTGCGATGGCACAGCTACGCCGAGTGGGCCAAGACGGTCGACTGGGACAGAGTCCTCGCAGGTCAGCTCCCCTGAGCGGGACCGGCTGACGGCTCATCCGGACGGTGTCGTGACGGTGGGTGCCTGCGGCGCGGACACCTCCGCGGGCCCGGACCTCACCAGCCACAGGCCGGTGAACACGGCGCCGGCCAGGGTGACGACGCCGGCCGCGATGAAGGCACTGTCGAGGCCGGCCTCGAAGGACGCGCCACCGGCCTCCCGGGTGCGGACGACGGCTCCGAGCACCGCCACGCCGAGCACCGCACCGATCTGCCGGGTGGTGCTGCTGATGCCCGACGCGAGGCCTCCCTCCTGCGGGCTGACCGCCTGGATGGCGGCGCCGGTCAGCGGGGACATGGTCAGGGCGAAACCGACGCCGACGATGGCCAGCCGCCACCACACGTTCCCGTAGCCGGTGTCCGCGTGCACGAAGCCCAGCGCCAGCAGCCCCAGCCCGGCCAGCGCCAGGCCGATGGTGACCACGATCCGGAAGCCGTACCTGGCCGCGAACCGGCCCGCCAACGGGCTGACGATCACCATGGCGAGCGAGGCGGGCAGGGTCTGCAGGCCGGCCAGCAGAACCGAACTGCCCTGAACGTACACGAAGAACTGGGAGAAGAAGAAGGACGAACCCATGAGCGCGAAACCCACCACGACCATCGCCGTGTTGGACACCGTGAACAGCCGCTGCCGGAACAGCCGCAGCGGCAGCATCGGCGTCGAACCACGTCCTTCGACGACGACGAAGACGGCCAGGATCGCCACCGCGGCGGCGAAGGTGCCCAGGATCACCGGCGAGGTCCAGCCACGGGAGCCGCCCTCGATCAGCCCGAAGGTCAGCGCCCCCACGCCCAGCACGGACAGGACGGTTCCCGGGAGGTCGATCGCCGGCGCGTCCGGATTGCGGGACTCGCTCAGGACGCGCATACCGACCAGCAGCAGGATCGCGCCGATGGGCACGTTGACGAGGAAGATGGCGGGCCAGCCGAAGGCGTCCACCAGGATGCCGCCGGCCAACGGTCCGGCGGCCAGGCCGATCCCGCTGAATCCGGCCCACAGCCCGATCGCCTTGACCCGTTCCTGCGGAACGGGATACGCGGCGGCGAGCAGGGCCAGCGAGGCGGGGCTCAGCGCCGCGGCCCCGATGCCCTGCACCACCCGGCCGGCGATGAGCCAGCCGATCGAGGGCGCGACGGAGCACACCACGGACGCGACGGTGAACACCACGACGCCGGCCAGGAACACCCGCCTGCGGCCGAAGCGGTCGGCGAAGACGCCGCCGGACAGCAACAGCATGGCGACCAGCAACACGTAGGCGTCGACGATCCATTGCAGGCCGGTCAGCTCGGTGTGCAGCCGCTGCTGCATGTCGGGCAGCGCCGCGCCGACGATCGTGCTGTCGAGCAGCACCATGAACTGGCCCAGGCAGGCCACTGCGAGTAACGCTGTCCGGTTCGTGCTTCCGTGTGCGGTCAAAGCTGCTCCCTCTCATGGGGCGGATGCTCTGGCACACCATAGTTCGATAATTCCGAAGTGTCGAAGCGTTGTATTGTGGGGGGCATGCGACCGCTACCCCAGCCGGCCCGCGAGTCGTTGACGCTCGCGCCAGTCCTCCACGCGCTCGGCGATCCGGTGCGCCTGGAGCTGGTACGGCGGGCCTGGGACAATCCCGAGTCGACCTGCTCCGCTCTCGCCGACGGCCTGGACGTGCCGCTGTCGACGCTGTCCAACCACTGGCGGATCCTGCGCGAGGCCGGGCTGATCACCATGACCGTCGACGGCCGGCACCGGCGGATCCGGCCGCGCGCCGACGATCTGAGCGACCGCTTCCCGGGCCTGCTCGACCCGATCCTGCGCCTCAGCGCGGCCGATCCGTCGGACGGCGGCCCGCAGTGAATAAGAGAGCAGGCCGAAAGTGAGAATGATTGAGCGTCCCGGGTGCCGTCCGCAGACCGCCGCCGGCGGGCCGCCCAGGATCCGCGGGCTGGAGGTCATCGTGAAGTCGCTGTCGCGGGGCCGGCCCGTGGCGGTGCCGGTCAAGCCTGGCGGGCGCACCGCCCGGCCCGAAACCCATCACCTGTCTCGTGACATTTACATCTGTCTGCCACGGGCCCTCACGAGGAGGATCGTTCGCGTAACCGCACCTCAAAGGGAGCAATCATGACCGTCTCACCCGTGGCCAAGACCGTCCGGATCGAGCGCACCTACGCGACCACGCCCGAGCACGTGTGGCGCCTGTGGACCACCGGTGCCGGCATCAAGTCCTGGTGGTCGCCCGACGGCTTCACGGTCGACGTCGGGAAACTGGACCTGCGGCCCGGCGGCGAGCTGATCTACACGATGACCGCGACCGCGCCCGAGCAGATCGCGTTCATGGAGGGCGCCGGGCTGCCGCTGAGCACCGAGTCGCGCAAGACCTTCGTCGAGGTGGACGAGCCTGCGCGGCTCTCCTACACCTCGCTGGCCGACTTCATCCCGGGGGTGGAGCCGTACGACTTCCTCACCGTGGTCGAGATCCAGTCCACCGGCGACGGCGTCCACGTCGTCATGACCATGGACGCGATGCACGACGAGGAGTGGACCCAGCGCCTGACGGCCGGCCGCGGCAACGAGCTGGACAACCTCGGCCGGGTCATCGACGCCGGACAAGCCTGATCCCCTCACGCTCGTGGTGCGCATCGTCTCTCCCTTGAACGGTCACGACACCGTTGCTCTCGCCCCCCGCCTGCGCCGCCGCACGATCGGAGCGGATCCAGGTCGCCGGCATGCCGGCCCGTCCAGGACTCCCACCCGCGCCGGATCCGGCACCCGGCCGCGGCCTCTACTCTGGTCAGCCAGGACGCGAGGACGGGCGGTGGGAGGATTGGCGGAGCTGTGGCGATCCGACCGCATCGTCCGGCTGGCGCCGGTCGGCGCGGTCGCCTGCAGTGCTCTGCTGCCGGTGGTGCAGGTGATGCTGGCGTTCGGCTACATGGGCAACGACACCCGCACGGGGCTGTGGAGCCTCGCGGCGGTGGTGACGTACCTGCCGCTGCACCTGCGCCACGTCTGGTACGCGGCGCACGCGCGGCGGCCACCGGCCGGCGTCTGGACGTTCGCCGTGATGGCCGTCGTCATCCTCGGCGTCACTCCCTTGGCCGGGAACATGTGGCCGCGGTCGTACGCGGCCCTGGTGGTGTCGGCGCTGCTGGTGCTGCCGGCGCCGTGGTCGTACATCGTGTACGTGACGGTGGCGGCCGCGGCGGCGCCGATCGCCTACGCGCTGGGGCTGCCGTGGACGACGGCGCCGTGGCTGCTGTTCTCGGTGCTGGGCGGGAGCGCGGCGCTGCTGCTGCTGGTCTGGCTCCCCGCCGCGCTGACGCGGCTGCGGGCGGCCAGGGAACTGCTTGCCCAGCAGGCGGTGGCACAGGAACGCCGCCGCCTCGACGACGATCTGCGCCGGAGCCTCGGCCGCGCGCTGGAGTCGATCGCGGCGCGCGGCGAACAGGCCGGGCGCAGGCTCGGGGGAGCCGCGCCCGAGGATCTGTCGGACGAGCTGGCCGCGCTCGCCGACGACTCCAGACGTACGCTCGCCGACGCCAGGCAGCGCGTACGCGGTTACCGTCAGCCGTCGTTGCGGGCCGAGCTGGAGACCGCCGCGACCCTGCTGGCCGCGGCCGGCATCGAGACCCGCCTCGAACTTCCACGCGGCGGCGTCCCCGACGCCATCGCCCCGCAGTCCCGGGCCGCGCTGCGTGCGACGGTCACCCGGCTGCTGCGCGCCGACGCCTTGCCCTCCTGCACGATCACGGTGGCCTCCACGGACGGCCGCCTACGGCTGGAGCTGCGCACCGGCGAGGCCACCGAGACGATCGAGATACCGGCATGACCGCGTCCATCCCGCCCCGCTGGGTGCTGCGGCACCCGCACTGGCCGCTGATCGCCCTGCACGTGCCGCTGGCCCTGCAGGTGCCGGTCTACACGATCCTCGGCATGGACGGCCCGCCCGGCAACCCGGTCGCCGCGATCCTGGGGGCCGCCGCGGCCGGCGCGATCCAGCTGCGGCACAGCCTCGCGGCGGCCCGGGGCGAGCGTCCCGCGGGCTGGCCCTGGAGCCTCGCGGCGCTGGTGCTGCTCGCGGACCTGCCGATCTGGTGGCTCGGCTCCAACTGGGAAGCCCTCGGGATCTTCGCGCTCGCCTCGATGATGACCTTGCTGCGCGGCGGGTGGGTGCTGGCGGCGGCCGCCACGCTGCAGTTGATGGCCAACGCCACGAGGGAGGTGCTGACGATGGTGCAGAGCCGGGGCACGATCTCGCAGGCCGTCCTCCTCGGCCTGTACGCGGTGGTCGTCACCGGCCTGTACGCCGCGGCTCTGGTCGGGGGCGCCCGGCTGGTCCGGCTGCTGAACGAGCTGGACGCCGCCCGTACCGAGCTGGCCGCGACCGCCGTCGGCGAGGAGCGGATCCGGGTCTCGCGCGACCTGCACGACCTACTCGGCCAGAGCCTGTCGGCGATCGCCCTCAAGGGCGACCTGGCGCTGCGGCTGCTCACCAGGGACGCCGTCGCCGCCCGCGCCGAGATCGAGAGCCTGACCGGCGTGGCCCGCGACGCGCTGCACGACGTACGGGCGATCACGCGGGACCAGCACGCCGTGTCGCTGCGTACGGAGATCGACGGGGCCGCGGCCCTGCTCGGCGCCGCAGGCGTGGAGACCCGGCTCGACGTGGCCGACCTGCGGTCGCTGCCCGGGTCCGCGCAGAGCGCCCTGGCCTGGGCCGTGAGAGAGGGCACCACGAACCTGCTGCGCCACAGCGAGGCCGGCTCCTGCACCATCACGCTTTCCCGGCAGCACGGGAGAATACGGCTGGAGATCGTCAACGACGGCGTCCGCGGCGCCGCCGGCCTTGGGAGCGGCTCCGGGCTCGCCGGGGTGGCCGAGCGGGCCGAAGCCGTGTCCGGCTCGTCCGAGGCCGGTGTCCGTGATGGCCGGTTCCGGCTGTCGGTCGAGGTTCCCGAGGAGGTCGCGTGATCCGCGTGCTGATCGCCGAGGACATGCACATGATCAGGTCCGCGCTGGTCGCGTTGCTGTCGCTGGAGGACGACATGGAGGTGGTCGCCGAGATCGAGCGCGGGGACGAGGTGCTGGACGCCGCGCTGCGGGTACGCCCCGACGTCGCGGTGCTGGACATCGACATGCCGGGCCTGGACGGGCTGTCGGCGGCCGAGCAACTGTCCGCGCGGCTTCCCGACTGCCGCACTCTCGTGCTCACCGGGCTCAGCCAGCCGGGTAACCTGCTGCGCGCGCTGAAGGTGCACGTCAAGGGCTTCATCGTGAAGGACGCCCCGGCGCAGACCCTCACGGACGGGATCAGGCGCATCGCGGCGGGGGAGCGGGTGATCGACCCCGAGCTCGTCGCCGCCGCTCTCGAGACCGGCAGCAGCCCGCTGACGGCCCGCGAGACCGAGGTGCTGCGCGCCGCGGCGAGCGGCAACCGCGTCGCCCAGATCGCCACCCAGCTCTCGCTCTCGCAGGCCACGGTGCGCAACTACCTGTCGAACGCGATCAGCAAGGCGGGCGGGCGCAACCGCATCGACGCCATCCGCATATCTCGCGACGCCGGCTGGCTCTAGACAGGTCAGTGCCCGGGCTGTCAGCGGTCGGGGGTGAGGAGGGGTTTGACGTCCACGATCGGGGTCGCGTCCAGGGCTTCGAGGTTGCGGACGTGGACGCGCGTGCCGTCGATGGCGAGGATGTGGACGACGTGCAGACCGATCGGGTTGGGACGGTCGGGCGCGCGGGTGGCGGAGACGCCGGAGAGCGGCCGGGTGGTGTCGCCGCGCGGGTGCACGCTGAGCGTCTCGAAGGGTCCTGGATCCTCTCACTCGGTCTCGGCCGCGGACGCTTGTTCGATGGGGAAGAAAACCGGGCTGAGCAGGTATTGCGCGCGATCCGGCGTCGGCTCGTTGGCCAGCAGGGGCAGGATCACGCGCCGCAGCTCGATGATCATCTTCTCCAGTTCGTCGCGGTTGAGCCAGACGGCGTGCTGCCGGTAGCCGACCAGGTCCGCGGCCGGCTCGGCGTTGTCGCGATCGAGGTAGGCGTTGAACTCGGCCACCAGCACGGCCATCGACGTGGCGAACACGCGCCGGTGGTCGTCGGGCGACAGCGCCGCCGCCGCGTCGGCGTCCACGACGACCCGGTCAAGGCGTAGCCGGTAGCGGCGTTCCACCGCGCCGCGCACGCGCCGCTCGTCGGCCACCTCCAGGATTCCGTTGGCCGCGAGCAGGTCGACGTGCCGGTAGATCATGGCCTTCGAGCTGTCGGGGATGCGGGCGCACAGTTGAGCGGTGGTGAGTTCGCGCCCTCCGCGCATCGCGTGCACGATCCGCAGCCGTACCGGATGCGCCAGCAGTTCCAGGGTGTCCACCTCGCAACGGTCTCATGCCGTGCCACCATTACACAAACACGAGAACGGTGGCTACCTCTAGTGCGGGAACGCCTTCGGCGGGCGGGGCGTCACCTCGTCGCGGAACGCCTCGATGACGGAGTGGACCTGGCGCATGAGCACGGTGTCCCGGAGCCGGTCCAGGTAGAGCGAGCGCCGGGCCAGCGCGTCGAGGTCCACGGCGAAGTAGATGGCCATCAGTGGATTGACGAACAGCTCGCTGCCCTTGGTCCTGTCGGTGAAGCGCACATCCCCGAACTCGCCGCGTACGGCCGCCGCGATCGAGCCGTTCACGATGCTCGGGTACGCCGGCAGCTCGGCCTGGGCGTGGGCGACGGCGTCGAGGTAGAGCGCGCCCGCCTTCGTGGACCTGGAGACGGAGAACGCGCCCAGGTAGGCGCCGTCGCGCTCCAGGGCTGCCAGGTTCTCCAGGACCTGCACGTGGTTGACGCCGTGATAGGCGTCCACCCCGAAGCCCAGGCAGGCCACGATCTTCTCGGGGACGTCGAGGGCGTGGGCGGCGGCCAGGCTCGTCATGTCGTCGGCCGGCGTGCCGAGACCGGCCTCGTCGCCGCGCATGAGGATGTCGGTGCCGCCGTCCACCAGGACGACCGCGTCCAGGTCGAGGTGCGCGGCGAGCTTGGCGTACGCGGCCCGCAGCGGGCGGACGCCGACCTTGGGGAAGGCGTACACGGTCGACGGCTGGCCGTGCATGGCCAGCCAGCGGGCCAGGCAGCCCTCGGGGAAGTACCAGTCGCGGGCCTCGGTGTCCGGGCGTATCTCCGCCACGTCCTCGAACAGCCAGACATTGAGGTCGAGGGCGTCGAGGTGGCTGAACGACAGGTTCGCCAGGTGCACCTCCTTGCCGGCCTCCCGGAGGGTCAGGGCGAGGGGTAACCCGGCGTACACGTCGGAACCTCCGCCTGCGCCGGCGACGAGGATCCGGCTGCAACGCTCAAGCCGGGCGGACAGGGGCGATCCGAACATGCATCACATCTTGCACTGTGGACAGCACGATCAGCGTCCCGTAATCGCTCGCGCTGCAGGCGTCGGCCCAGGGTTCGGGGCCGTTCATCAGCGGGCGCTGCGATCAATATGGCAGAGTGCGGGGCATGAAGCCCGATTTGCGCCTCGACGTTCCGGCGGACTTCGACGACTCCGATGCCGACTCGCAAGTCCATCCGATGGCCAGGTTGCTGTTCCCCGCACGGACCGCCGCGGAAGCGTTCGGCAAGGCCCAGGAGTGGGTGGGGGCTCACAACGTGTTTCTGGTGGACGTCTCGTGGGACTACGCGACCGGTGAAGCGGAACCGTACGTCCTGAGCATCTACTTCGTCTTCGAGGACGAATCCGAGCCGGCGTGAGCCACGGCCCGGCGCGGGCGGTGCCGGATCCGGCCGGTGCGGGCGGCCCGTCGTAGCCAGAAGGCCGTGGGTCCCAGGCAGACCAGCAGTGCGAGCAGGCTGGCCTCGGGGCCGAACGTTCCGCCGGTCAGCGGGGCCGGGCCGGACAGCGTGGCGTTCAGCAGGCCGTGGGGTGGCAGGTCCGACCCGGAGAGTACGACTCCGAAGATGCCCGCATGGGTGAAGTTCCAGGCGAAGTGAAGGCTGATCGGCAACCACAACGAGCGGCGGCCAGGCCGAACCCGACCGGCAGCGCGAGAATCGAGACGGGTGCGACGAGCTGGTTGATCCCGACGGCCGCCACCATCACGCCGAACATCGCGACCAGCAGCACGGGCAACCGGAACGCGCGGAGCCGGCGCCGGCCCATGGAGGAGGCGGCCTGTGACAGAGCCATGGCGGATCCTTCCGTTCGAGGTTCCGCAGTGATCCTGCGGCAGAAGGGAGGCTAGGGAACGGAGCGGGCCATGCCATCCCACCGGAAGGGACATTCGGGATAGCTCTCACGGGGGATGGGACGAGTTCAGGGTGCGGTCCGGGGGAGGGTGAGGGCCAGGATGGCTCCGCCGTGAGGGGCGTTGGCAGCGGTGAGGGTGCCGCCGTGCAGGCGCGCGTTCTCGGCGGCGATGGCCAGGCCCAGACCGCTGCCCTCGGTACGGGTACGGGCGGCGTCGCCTTTGGTGAACCGGTCGAAGACGTGGGGCAGAAGGTCGGCGGGGATGCCGGGCCCGTCGTCGGAGACGGTGACGACGATCCGGTCGGCACCGGACCGGACCTGGATGAGGACCGACACCGCCGGGCCGCCGTGCCGCAGCGCGTTGCCGACGAGGTTGGCGAGGATGACATCGACCCGGCGCGGGTCGAGGCGGACGCGCAGGCCCGGGGGGATGTCGGTGCGGACCCGATCGTGCCAGTGCCGCAGATCGAGCGTCTTGGCGATGAGCTCGCCCAGGTCGACCTCGTCGAGATTCAGTACGGCGGCGCCGGCGTCGAAGCGGGACACCTCGATCAGGTCCTCGACGAGGCGGGTGAGCTTGCGCGTCTCGTCGGAGACCAGCTGCAGCGCCTCGGCGGTGAGCGGCGCGAGGCGGCCGGAGGCGGCGTCGGCGTCGAGGACTCCGGTGACAGCGCTCATGGCCGCCAGCGGCGTACGCAGCTCGTGGGAGACGTCGGCGGCGAACCGACGCGCCCGCGCTTCCATGTCGCGCAGTGCGGCCGCGTCGGCCTGGAGCGTGGCCGCCATGGTGTTGAAGGTGCGGCCGAGGTCGGCGAGTTCGTCGTCGCCGGTGACGCTCACGCGGGTGTCCAGGCTGCCTCCCGCCATCTGTTCCGCGGCTGTGCGCAGCCGCCGTACCGGTCGCAGCAGTCTGCGCGCGGCCAGCAGCGCGGGGACGATGGAGGCCAGAGCGACGGGGAGGGCTCCGGCGCGGGCGGCGGCCGCCAGGCTGTCCACGTCCTGCTGCTGGGAGGCCAGGGAGAGGGAGGCGTAGACGACGAGCGGCGGGGAGCCGTGCGGGCGTGCGGCGGCGGTGACGGGAAGGGCCACGGCCAGCCAGGGCGTCCGGGCGTGGTGGAAGCGCTGGGCCAGCGCGGTGCGCGCCGAGGCCGCCTGGTGGCGCAGCTGCGCGGGCAGCGGCGGCACCTGCTTCCCGGCGGCGATGAGCGGGCCGCCACGATAGGACAGCGCGGTGTGCCGGCCCCGCGTGCCCATCGCCAGGTCCAGCTGCCGGGCCAGCTTGCGCAGATCCGCCTCGGCGGGGTCGGCGGGCAGGTCGGGCGTCCGGGAGGTGAGGTTGGCGCGTAGTTCCTGCAGGACGTCGGCCTGGGCGCGTTCGACGATCGCGGTGTGGCCCTGCCGGTAGGTGATCGTGGCGGCGGTCAGCGCGCTGATCGTGGAGACCAGGAGGAACACCAGGACCAGCTGGGCTCTCAGGCCGCGGGCGCGGGCGAGGCGGATCACAGCGGCCCGAACCGGTAACCGAAGCCGCGCACGGTCTGGATGTAGCGGGGGTTGCGAGGGTCGTTCTCGATCTTGGCTCGCAGCCGCATCACGCACGCGTCGACCAGCCGGTAGTCGCCGTGGAAGCTGTGCTCCCAGACCTGTTCCAGGAGTTGCTGGCGGCTGAAGGTCTGCTCGGGCGCGGCCGTCAGGAACAGCAGCAGCTTCAGCTCCGTCGGCGCCAGCGCGAGCTGCTCGCCGTGCTTGAGCACGCGCAGGGCGACCCGGTCGACGAACAGGTCGCCGTGGGTGGTGCGGGCCTGGTCGGAGGAGGCGGGCTGGGTGGTACGGCGCAGCACCGCGCGCATGCGGGCCTCGATGACCTCGCTGCTGGCCGGCTTGATCACGTAGTCGTCGGCGCCGGCTTCCAGGCCCACGACGACGTCCACGTCATCGTCGCGGGCTGACAGGATCACGATGGGCACCTGGCTGAAGGCGCGGATGCGGCGGCAGGTCTCCAGGCCGCTCATGCCGGGCAGCATGAGGTCGAGCAGGACGATGTCGGGCGCGCTCGCGATGAGTTCGGCCAGTCCTTCCTCGCCGGTCGAGACGACCAGGGTCTCGTGGCCCCTGTGGCGCAGGCCGAGGCTCACGCCGCGGCGTACGGCCGGGTCGTCTTCTATCACCAGGACGCGGGTCATGAGGAGGCTCCCTGGCGGGCCGGGACGGCCGACCCGCTCTCGTCGCACCTGACGGGCCAGGGCGGGCCCGGCATGCCGGGCTCGAACACCTCGATCACGGGGTCGTCGCCGACGTCCGGGGCCTCAGCGGCCGTACAGACCAGCTGGCTCACCGCAGCCGGGCGCAGGTCACGCACCAGCCACGGCAGATGCAGCTGTACGCGGCCCTTGGCCGTCCTGGCGCGGACCGGACGTGGCGCCGAGGGCAGTTGCGTGATCAGCCCCCGTGCCCGCTCGGCCGCCGTGGGGCCGTCGAGCAGCGCGTCCATGGCCTGTTGCACCCGGGCGGCGGCCGATGCCGGCCGGGAGACCGGCCAGGTGCCCTGGGGCGTGACGAAGTACACCCGCAGCGAACTACCGAGGTTTTCGGTCAGGCCGCCTTGGACCAAGTCACCGGCGGAGCGCACATCGGTGTCGCTGATTCCACAACCCGCCAGCGTCGCCGCGGCGACCAGGCCGGCCGCCACGTGGCATAAGACCCTCGGCATGTGTCCGTTCTCCCGTTTCCTGGCGCGAACCGTCCTGCCATGACTGGCTGAGCCTGCTCACGTCGACCGTCCCGGCGCCGGGCCGCGGCCGCGGTATCGCCGCCCACAGCCCCGCCGCCATGACCGCCGCGGCGGCCAGTGCCGCCCATCCGCGCCGCCCGCTGGCCCAGCCGGTGCGCAACCGTATCGGATCTTCGACGGTGGCCTTCGAGACTACCGCAGCCAGCAGTGACAGCCCGGCCGCGATGATCGTCCAGCCCCAGCCGCCGAACCCGGCCACCGGCCGGGGCAGCAGCAGGTAGACCGGCCAGTGCCACAGGTACAGGCTGTAGGACAGCTCGCCCAGCCGGCGCGGCACGGTGCTGCCGATCACCCGGCCCGCCAGGCCGTCCGGTGCGTGGGCCAGGAGCGCGATCAGCGCGGCGCCGGCCAGGGAGTGTGCGAACATCCCGCCCTGGAACAGGCCGGGGGCCTTTTCCCCGCCGGTCAACAGCCATGAGGTCAACAGTCCGCACAGCAGCAGGACGCAGAGCACGTCCACGGCGGTACGTGACAGGCCGGCCACCGCGTTCCGGATGGGCGCCGTGGCGGCGGCCGCGCCGAGGAGCAGGGAGAAGGCCCGGGTGTCGGTGCCCTCGTAGGCGCGGGTGGTGTCCACGGCCGCCCCGAGCCTGATCATGAGCAGAAGTGAGACGAGCGCGCCGGCCACCGCGACGAGCGCCACCCGCCGGTGCCCGCCGGGCCCTCTCCCGGCCACTGCCAGCATCAGAGGCCAGGCCAGGTAGAACTGCCATTCGACGCCGATGCTCCACAGGTGGGCGAACAGGCGGGTGCCGGAGGCGTTCCAGTAGCCGATCCGCTCCCCGATGTAGTGCCAGTTCACGCTCTGGGCGGCCACCCACGGCGCGTCCTGGAGGGCGTACCTCAGCAGGTCCGGCCTGGCGAACGCCCAGGCCAGCAGCAGTGTTGAGGTGACCATGAAGGTCAGCGCGGGCAGCAGACGGCGGGCCCTGCGCTCCCAGAAGGCCGCCAGGCGGAGACCGCCGTTCCTGCCGAGCTCCTCCAGCAGCAGGCCGGTGATCAGAAAGCCGGACAGGACGAAGAACAGATCGACGCCCAGGAACCCGCCGCGCAGGTGCCCGGCGTGAAACAGCAGGACCGCGGCGACAGCGAGCCCGCGCAGCCCGTCGAGCGCGCCGACATGCGCGCGACGCGGGGCCGACGTCGTCGGCCCCATCAGCCGCAGCCGAGTTTGGCGAAGCGCTCGTCACCGGTCCACGGCCCGGTGGCCCAGACGGCGGGGGCGGCCGGGGTGAAGCCGGCCAGTTCGCCGATCTGCTTGGCGAACCAGGTGGCGAAGGCCGCCGAGCCCTGCTGGCAGGAGTGGATGCCGTCCTTGGCACGCTGGGCCTTGGCGGCCGCGTAGTCGCTGCCCCACAGCGCGGAGGCATCCAGGTAGCGAACGTGCGTGGTCTTGGCGGCCATCGCCGGCGCGGTCTTGATGGCGTTCTCGTGGGGCTTGTAGAAATCGTCGATCTTGAACGGCGGCGCGGACACCAGCACGAGTTCGGCACCCGCGTCCGCGGCCGTTCGGGAGAGCTTCTGGTAGGCCGCCAGCTGTTGGCGGGCGGTGCCCCAGTCGTAGGTGGTGATCTGGTAGGCGATCACCGTCGGCCGGAAGGAGGCGAGGTTCTGCTTCAGCGTCTTCCAGGTGTCCCTGGCCCCCATGGCCGTCACCTCGTGGTCACCGGCGACGACGTTGCCGCCGCCGTCGGACGTGGCGTTCTTGAACGCCACGCCCGCGGCCTTCAACGCCGCCTCCAGCGCCGGGGCCTGCGCTCCCGCGATGGAGTCACCCATCCAGAGCACCTTGACGCCGGTGGCGGTCTGCTGGGTCGCCGCGCCGGGGGAGGTCGCGGACGCGCCGCAACCCGCGAGTGTGAGCCCGGTCGCGACAGCCAGGATCAGGCCGGTGTACCCGTGGTGGAACCGGCGAGAGAGGTTCGTCGATCGCATGGCCAGCAGGCAATCAGACGAATTCGGAGCCCAGCCGGGTTGTCATCGTTTCATCACACGATGCGGGATCGGCCGTCACGAATGCCGGGCGGGCGCGCCAAAGGTGTCGCTGTCGTCAAGCGGCCGGCTCACACCGCCGGTGGGACCCAGGGTTGAAGGGTCTCCGGGTCGAACGGCATCGAGATGTGTTCGTGCGTGATCAGCCACTTGCCGCTGGTCCGGCGGCAGCAGACCGTCGATCGTACCCACATCACGCGATCAGACCCGTCCTTCAGGGTTCCGCTGTCCAGGTGGAGCATGTGCGCGAACGCGACGTCTCCGCTGATGGCGATGTTGAGTTCGTGCGTTTCCAGGCCGATGGGGCCGTCATATTCGTCGAACCACCGCACGAAATTGCGGCTGACTTCGTCGGACCCCGCGAACTGGAGCGGGGGAACGACATCGTAATAAACGATGTCGGGAGAATAGTGGGACATGAGCCGGTCAATGTCCTTTGCCTGGCAGGCATCGACTCGACCTTCCAGGAAGGCCAGAAATTCGGCATCGTTCGTAGTCATTGCATCCTCCGTTCAAGGAATGTGTGGTGTCAGGCGGCGCGGCCGGCCTTGAGTGAGGCGGCGGTGTCGACGATTCGGCGGGCCTGATAGCGGGCCGCGTCCAAGGGCACGTCGCCGGGTGCGCCGTCGCCGGCCACGTGGGAGGTGCCGTACGGGTTGCCTGACTGGAACTGGATGGGGTCGGTGTAGCCGGGAGGCACGATGATGCCGCCCCAGTGGTAGAACGTGTTCCCCAGCGCCAGGATGGTGGATTCCTGCCCGCCATGGGCGGTGTTGGAGGCGGTGAAAGCCGAGTACACCTTGTTGGCGAGCAGGCCCTGGAACCACAGGGGCCCGGTGGTGTCGATGAACGCCCTGAGCTGGCTGGCCGGGTTGCCGAAGCGGGTGGGGGTACCGAACAGCACCGCGTCGGCCCAGTCCAGGTCGTCGAGGCCGGCCTGGACGACGTCGGCGGTGTCCTGAATGTGCTGGCCCCAGGCCGGATTGGCGCTGATCGCCTCCGGCGGAGCCGTTTCGGCAACCTTGCGCAGTCGCACATTGGCACCGGCCTTTTCCGCGCCTTCGGCGGCGGCTCGCGCCAAGGCATGCACGGTGCCGGTGGCACTGTAGTAAATGATCGCGAGGTTGACGGGTTCCATGGTCAGTTTCCTTTCGCAATGTTCGTCTCAGGAGTTTGACGACAGAGCCGTGCGAAATGTCAGGCGGACGTCTTTGCCGAGCGCTTCGCGTGCGGGTTCATCGCCGCGCGCGTCAGGCCGTCCAGGGCCGGAGCTTGTTGGGGTTGCGTACGGCCCACAGGTGCTTGATCCGCTCGCCTGCGACGTCGAACGCCATGACCACCACGGTCTCCCCGTCCTGCTGGGCCGCCAGGCCGGGCTGACCGTTGACCGTACGCTCCAGGAACACGAGGTCGGGTGCCAGGCCGGCGACCTCGACCAGGTAGCGCGCGATCCGCTCGGCGCCCTCGACCGGCTCCAGCATGGCGGTGACCAGGCCGCCGCCGTCGGCGATCGCCGTGGCGTCGGGGTCGAGGAGGTCGACGAGGGCTCTGATGTCCTTGGCCTCCCATGCCTGCTTGAAGTCCCTGACGACGTCGGCCTGCCGGGCCTCCGACGTCACGGGCGTCTGTGACTCGCGGATGCGGCGGCGCGCGGAGGACGCGAGCTGGCGGCAGGCCGCCGGGGTACGGCCGACGACCTCGGCCACTTCGGCGAAGGAGTAGCGGAAGATGTCGTGCAGGACGAACGCGACGCGCTCGGCCGGGGTCATCGCTTCGAGCACCACGAGGAACGCCATGGTGACCGACTCGTCGAGGGTGATCCGGTCGGCGGGGTCGCCCGGCCGCGCGCCGGTCCACTCCGTACGGTCGGGCAGCGGCTCGGGAACCCATTCGCCCACGTAGCTCTCGCGGCGGACCCGGGCCGAGCCGAGCAGGTCCAGGCAGATGCGGCCGGCGACCTTGGTCAGCCAGGCGCCGGGGCTCTCGATGGCCTCCTGCTGCCGCGGGGTCATGGCGTACCAGCGGGTGTAGGTCTCTTGCACGACGTCCTCGGCGTCGGCCAGCGAGCCGAGCAGCCGGTAGGCGAGATTGATCAGCCGACGCCGCTCGCTCATGATCGCGCTCAGGCTCGGATCGCGCCGGTTGTCTCCTGGCTCTGATCGGGTGGTCATGATATGTCGTCTTTCCTTGTCGCAATCGCTCTCACCACTACGACGAGACAGCGCCGTGGAATGTGAGGTCTCGCCTGACATTCCACGGCGCGGTGGTGATCACGGCTCTCAGCGGTGCTACATGATCCAGCCCCAGGGGGACCATCGCGCTCGGGATCAACCGAGGCTCGGTGGGTGAGGAGATCACGGGCGAGGTCGTCCAGGGGTGTCGCCGGCAGACGTCCCAGTGTCGCCGGGCGATGGCCTCCAGCCGTTCCCGTGAGCGCGTAGCTGTCCTTAATCCAGGTCGGACATGTCGAGTACGAAACGGTAGCGGACGTCGTTGCGGCGGAGGCGGTCGAGGACCTCGTTCACCCGCGTAGAGGGGAGCAGTTCGATCTCGGCGGTGATGCCCTTGTCGGCGCAGAAGTCCAGCATGGCGGCGGTCGCAGGACGGCCGCCGCTGCCCGCGGAGCTGAGTTTCTTGCGCCCCACGAGCAGGTCCATGGCCTCCACGGTGAGCGGTCCGAGATGTCCAAGGTGGCTGAGGGTGCCGTCCATGGCGACCAGCCGCAGATACGGGCCGAGGTCGTGCGGGGTGGAGATGGTGTCGATGACGACGCCGAACGTGTCTCGGGCCTCGGCCATCTGTTCCGGATCCGTGGACACGATGAACCCGTGGGCGCCGAACCGGCGCGCGTCGTCGGCCTTGTCGGGGGAGCGGCTGATGACCGACGTCGTGGCGCCGAGGGCCACGGCCATCTTGATCGCGAGATGCCCCAGGCCGCCCAGGCCTGCCACGGCGACGCGGCTGCCGGGCCCCACTCCCAGAGTGTGCAGGGGCTCCCAGACGGTGATGCCGGCGCAGAGCAGCGGGGCGGCGCCGGCCAGGTCCAGGCCAGGGGGCAGCGGGTAGACGAACCGGTCGCGGACGACGTACTCGCGGGAGTACCCGCCCAGGGTGGTCGATCCGTCCTGCCGGTCGCTGCCGCCGTAGGTCAGGGTCGGGAAGGCGTGACAGAAGTTCTCCTGGCCGGCCCGGCACATGGCGCACTCGCCGCAGGAATCGATGATGTTGCCGACGGCGACCCGGTCGCCGGCGGAGAAGCGGGTGACCGCGGGCCCCGTCTCGGTCACCACGCCGGTGAACTCGTGCCCCGGAACCAAGGGTTGCCCGGCTTCGTCGTCGTGGTCGCGGAGCGCATGCAGGTCGCTGTGGCAGACGCCGCAGTAGTCGATCTGGACCGCGAGGTCGTCGGGGCGCAGGTCGCGACGCCGCAACGGTGTGCGCCGCAGACTCGCCGTCGCGCCGTCCGCCTGCCATCCGGTCGTGGTCCGCACTGCAGTTCTCCTTAAAACAGACTGTTCGGTTTATTGGAGTGTAGGCATGGCGTCGCGCGCTCGGCAAACCAACTGTTCTGTTTGGTAAGGTCATCAGCATGGCGGACCAGCCCCTGACCTCGCGCGGAGCCGCGACCTACCAGCGCATTCTTGATGCGGCGACCCGGGAGTTCGCCCAGTACGGCATCGCCGGGGCGCGGATCGAGCGGATCGTGTCCGCTGCGAACACCAACAAGGCCCAGCTCTACGCCTACTTCGGCAACAAGGACAAGCTCTTCGACGCGATCTTCTTCGCCTCGCTGGAGCGGATCGTGAATGTCGTCCCGATCGACGCCGCCGACCTCGCGGACTGGGCCGTACGCCTCTACGACGAGTACCTCCGCCGTCCCGACCTCATCCGGTTGGCCACCTGGGCGCGCCTGGAACGCCGGCCGGCCGGCCACCTCGTGGAGGAGCACGACCGGCTCGACGATCGCAAGCTGAGTGCCATCGCCGAGGCCCAAGCCGCCGGGCGAGTGCGCCAGGGAGACCCGTTCGACGTGATGGCCATGGTCATCGCCATGTCCATGGCCTGGTCGCCGGTCAGCAACGTCTATGCGGCGACCGCCGAGGAGCCCTCCGACGTCCACGAACAGCGCCGCACCCTGCTCCGCGAATGCGTCCGGCACGCAGTCGCGGCCGATTGAGGCTCCCGGAGCGGTCCTGTTACCTTCTCCCATCGGCACTCGTCATAGGTGCGACGACCGAATACGAACGGTCGTCGCACCAACGAGTGAAGTGAGAACAGGATGCTGAACAACATCATGTACGTGACGGTCTACGTCACCGATCAGGACCGCGCGCTGGAGTTCTACACCGAGGGACTCGGCCTGGAAAAGCGGATCGACTTCCGGGGGCCCGACGGACGTTTCCTCACCGTGGGCGTTCCCGACAGCCCGGTGCAGATTCTTCTCTGGTCGCACGCGGCGGCCGCGGGCCGGCCGGGCGACGTGGGCCCGGATGGCGCGCCCGGTCCGCTGATCCTCGAATCCGATGATCTGCGGAAGGATTTCGAGATCCTGCGCCGGCGCGGCGTCACTTTCGAAGAGTCCGAACCCGTGGACTATCCGTTCGGGGTCCGCATCGAGGCGGTGGACCCGGACGGCAACCGGGTCTCGCTCCGTCAGCAGCGAAAGCCGTGACCGCTCACCCGTCCGGCCTCGTGACCGAGGCGTTCGAAGCCCAGCGCGATCGGCTGCGCGCCGTCGCGTACCGCGTGCTGGGCTCGCACGCCGACGCCGAGGACGTGGTCCAGGAAGCCTGGATGCGTCTCGTCCGCCAGGACGAGGCGACCATCGGCAACCTGGCGGGCTGGCTGACCACCGTGGTCGGCCGCATCAGCCTGGACCTCCTGAGATCCCGCCAGGCCCACCCCGAAACCGCCTACGGGCACGAGCATGCGGACCTCGTGGTGACGCCTCACGACGACCCCGCGCCGGACGAGCAGGCGGCGCTGGCCGATTCGGTCGGCCTCGCCCTGCTCGTCGTGCTCGACTCGCTCACCCCGAGCGAGCGCCTGGCGTTCGTCCTGCACGACATGTTCGCGGTCCCGTTTCACGAAATCGGCCAGATCCTGGGCAAATCCGCCGACGCCACCAAGATGCTCGCCAGCCGCGCCCGCCGCAAGGTCCAAGCCACGGACCGGCCGGCGGGCCCCGGCCGCGAGCATCGAGAGGTCGTCCACGCATTCCGCGCAGCCGCCCTCGGCGGCGACTTCGAAGCGCTCCTGCGGGTCCTCGATCCGAACGTGAAGCTGACCGTCGACACCCCCGGCGGCGTGGTGGTCACCCTCGGCGCCACCGAGGTCGCCGCCGGCGCCCGCATGTTCTCCGGCAAGGCCGCCCGCCACCGACCCGTGCTGGTCAACGGTGTCCCCGGCCACATGTCCTGGCGCCCCGACGGAACCCCTCTCTCCGTCATCGCCTTCACCGTCGCCGAAGGCCGGATCACCGGCATCCACATCGTCGTCGATCCGGCCAAACTCGCCTCGATCCAGCTGCCCGCCCCGGCCTGAGCCGGTGCCGTCAGGCTCGGCCCGTGCATGTGCGACCCGGGCCGAGCCCGGGCGCGTTTTTACGCTACTTATAATGAATATAGGATGCGTAAAACGCCGACGTCGCGGCGCAAGCCACGGGAGGGAAGCACGTGAAGCTCGTGATCTTCGGGGCCAACGGCCCGACAGGGCGGCTCGCCACCGCCCAGGCACTGGCCGAGGGCCACACCGTCACCGCCGTCACCCGGCATCCGGAGGCGTTCCCCTTCGGCGATCCCGCGCTGGACGTGGCGAAGGCGGACGCCTTGGACCCCGAGGCGGTGGACCGGGTGGTGGCCGGGCACGAGGCGGTGATCTCGACGCTCGGCGTCCCCTACGGCTCCGAGGTGCCCACCCCGTTCTCCCGGTCCGCCGCGAACATCGTCGCGGCCATGGCCGCGCACGGCGTCCGGCGCCTGGTCTGCGTGACCTCGACCGGAGTGCCGATGAAACCCCCGCCCGGCGAGACCCTCGTCTACCGCAAGGTGATCGTGCCCATGCTCCTCAGAATGGGCCGCCCCCTGTACGAGGACGCCGCCCGCATGGAAGAGCTCGTGGCCCGGACCGACCTCGACTGGACCGTCCTCCGCCCCTCCGGCCTGTTCGACGGCGACGCGGTCACCGGCTACACCGTCGGCCCGCCGCAGATGGTCGGCCGGTTCACGTCACGCCGCGACCTGGCCGACGCGCTCATCCGCGAGGCCGTCGAGGATCGCAACCTCCGCTCCGTCGTCGAGGTCATCACCACCGAGGGCACGCCGAGCGTCTACCGCGTGTTCCTGAAGGAAGCGCTCCGCATCGGCAGCGCTTGATGGTCGGGTACACCACCGACCCCTCGCGAGTACTGCGCGACGTCCACGAAGCCGCGGCCGCGCAGCCCGTCGACGGCGGGCGAAGTGGTAGAAGACCGCGTGCACCACCCCGGCCGGTGCCGGCCCCGGCGGAGAAGAGGGGGCGAAGGCCGTGGTCATGCTGCGGATTGCGGTCGTGTTCACCAGCAGAACTCATCGCCTACGCGGTGACATCTGTATCTGTGCACCGGGGCTGCCACGGCGACAAGGTGGACTTCATCGGAGACATCAAGATCCCGCGGTACAGGCGTGCGAGGCCGCCGGCGGGCGCTTCCCCTGCGCCGGCAAGGAAGGAAACCGTATGACGAAGTCCGTGTTGTACAGGTCGATGTCGCTCGACGGGTTCATTGCCGGCCCGGGGCAACGGGCTCGGGACCGGCGGCATCCGGCTGCACGAGTGGTTCGGCGAGCCCGCCTCCGACCCGCCCTACTTCGACCGGCCGGGGCTCAGCGGGCAGGTGTTCGGCGAGCCGATGGCGACGGGTGCGGTCGTTGTGGGTCGCAAGACGTTCGACCACGCCGGCCACCGGCACGGTGATGCCGATCTTCGTACCCGCGCGTGGCATCCCGCTGACGCCGCAGAGCGGCCGGGTTCACTACGTGCCCGACGTCGCAACGGCGATGCGGGAACTCCGGCACGGACAACCCTCGGTGAGCCGGCCCGACGATTTCTTCGCGGACGCGCGCATGCGCCGCCATCGCGCTGACCACGATCGCGATCTTATGACGATCGGCGGCATCATCCCAGAAATCTGGGATTCAACCCGGCTGGACGATCTCGCATGCCGGGCGCATATCAGTATTCGCCCGGGCAGGCCGGGCCGCGCAAAGGGAGCCCAACGCCATGATCACCATCGATAGTACCCTCGCCGCCGGCGCCTGGGTCGGCGATCCCGTTCATTCCGACATCTCGTTCAAGGTCCGCCACATGGGCGTCGGCAAGGTCAGGGGGACGTTCGCGCTCGACTCGGCGGCGCTGAGCATCGGCGAGGGCGGCGGCCGGGTGACCGCCCTCATCGACCCCGCCTCGGTGCACACCGGCAACGAACAGCGCGACCAGCACATCCGGTCGGCCGATTTCCTGGACGTGGAGAAGTACCCGCAGATCGAGTTCACCTCGACCGAGGTCCGCGGCTTCGACGGCGCGACCTTCATCCTGGTGGGCGAGTTGACCCTGCACGGTGTCACCAGGACCGTCGAGATGGAGGCCGAGTTCCTCGGTGTCGTCGACGACCCGTCCGGCGCGGAGCGGACCGGGTTCTCGGCGACCACCACCATCAGCCGTGCCGCGTTCGGCGTCGACCTCCAGCTCGGCTTCGGCGCCGGTAACGTCGTGGTCGCCGACACCATCGAGATCGCCATCGAGATCGAGTTCACGACCACCGAATCGGACCCGCGATGACTCTCGTGGCACCCCGTTGGACGTACTGAAAGGACCGGAAACGTGAGCAAGACCGTGCTGTACATGTCGATGTCGGTGGACGGGTTCATCGCCGGGCCGAACGCGGCGCCGGGCAACGGGCTCGGTGACAAAGGGCATCGGCTGCATGAGTGGTTTCTGCCGGATGCCGACGCCGATCACAGGAGAGACCTCGACCACCTGGCGGGCGCGAACCGTGAGGTCATGGACGAGGTCATGGCCACCGGGGCGGTCGTCGTCGGCCGGCGGACGTTCGAGCTCGCCGGCGGCTGGGGCGGCGACCACCACGACGGCGTGCCGATCTTCGTCCTGAGCCGCCATCAGCCCGATCCCGAGCTGCAATGGCCCGGGGTCACCTATGTGAGCGACGTGACGGCCGCGATGAACATGGCCAAGGACGTGGCCGGCGACAAGGACGTACTGGTCCACGGAGCCCGTACCGCTCAATTGGCACTTGCCGCCGGCGTCCTCGACGAGCTGCAGATTCACCTGATCCCGGTCCTGATCGGACAGGGTGAACCGCTCTTCGAGGACATGCCGCCCGACCACATCGAGCTCGAACTGCTCCGTGCCGCGGACGGGCCGGGCGTGGCGCACCTGCGCTACCGCGTGAGGACGGAGGGCTGAGGCGATGGCGCTCATCCGGCTGTACATGACCATGTCCCTGGACGGTTACGTCACCGGGCCGCAGGACAGCCCGGACACCCCGATGGGAATCGGCGGGTTCCGGCTCTTCAACTGGCTCGACCGGCGCAACGCCCCGGGACCCAGCGGACAGGTGTACGCCGAGGCGCTTGCCACTCGCGCCGTCATCGCCGGCCGCCGCACCTACGAGCACGCCGACCGCTGGCAGGGCGACCATCACGACGGCGTCCCCGTCTTCGTCCTGACCCACGACGTCCCGGACGACCCGCCGCCGGGCAGCGTCCGCTACGTCACCGACGTCCGCGAGTGCGCCGCACAGGCCCGCGCGGCGGCCGGGGACGGCGACGTGTTGGTGCACGGTGCCGGGGCGGCGCAGGCGCTGCTGTGGGCAGGGCAGCTCGACGAGCTCGAACTACACGTCGTACCGGTCCTGCTCGGGCAGGGACGCCGGCTGTTCGACGACCTGTCGGCCGAGCACATCGAACTCGACCCGGTCCGCCGGTTGACCACGCCGCAGGTCGAGGAACTGACACAGCACGTCACGCACCTGCGCTACCGCATCCGCCGCCGGTGACCCGCGAAGTCCCTTCCGACCAGAGCGCGGCCGCCGACGCCGGGCATCTCCAGTGCGGGGCGTGCGCCTTGACCTGCCGAGCCGGCGTGAGCGCCGCCTCGAATTGCGGGCGCACCTTTGAATTGGACCTCAATTGGGCTACAGGATCGGACCTTATCGAGTGTACCGATTCCTGCCAGGCTGAGTGGCATGACGACGACAGCAGCTCGCTTCGACGGCCAGGTGCTCACGCCTGGCGACGCCGGCTACGACACCGCCCGTACCGTCTGGAACGCCATGATCGACCGGCGTCCACGCATGATCGTCCGCGCGGCGGGCGTCGCCGACGTGGTCGCCGCCGTGCGGATGGCCCGCGAACTGGACCTCGAGATCGGCGTGCGCTGCGGTGGCCACAACGCCGCCGGCTTCGCCGTGCCTGACGGTGGTCTCATGATCGACCTGACGCCCATGGGCGGCGTGCGGGTCGACCCGGCCCGTCGCCGGGCCCGGGTGCAGGGCGGCGCGCTGCTCGGCGCGCTGGACCGGGCGTCCCAGGTGTACGGCCTGGCCACCACCGCCGGCAACGTCTCACACACCGGCGTCGGCGGGCTCACGCTCGGCGGCGGCATGGGCTGGCTGGCCCGCCAGTACGGCCTGGCCTGCGACAACGTCGTCTCCTACACGATGGTCACCGCCGAGGGCGACGTGGTGACCGCCAGCCGTACCGAGAACCCCGACCTGTTCTGGGGCCTGCGCGGCGGTGGTGGCAACTTCGGCATCGTCACCGAGTTCGAGTTCCAGTTGCATCACACCGGTACGCGGACGCTGGTCGCCGAGTTCGACTTCCGCGCCGAGGACGCCGTCCCGGTCATCGAGGGCTGGCGCGACCTGAACGCCGTCGCGCCCCGGCAGGCGACGTTCACCGCCAGTGTCAGCAGCGCTCCCTCTGGTCCGATCGCCACGCTGGGGTTCGTGTGGGTCGGCGACCCGGCCGAGGGCCGACGGCTGCTCCCCGCGATGCGGGCGCTCGGGCGTCCCGTTGCCTCCCGCGTCACCACACCGTCGTACCTCGAACTTCAGCAACGCGAGGACTCCACCGGCGGCCACGCATACCGACGCTATTCCAAGGGGCACTACCTGCGGAGCTTTCCCACCGCGGCGATCGAGGCGTTTTTGCTGCGCGGCGGCTCCGACCTGAGCGCGAGCCTGGACCTGCCGGGCGTCGGCCTGCAGGCGCACGGCGGCGCGATCGCCGATGTCCCGGAAGCAGACGCGGCGTTCAGCCACCGCGGCACGATGTTCGAGTTCGGTGCCGGCTCCCGCTGGACCGACCCGGTTGAGGACGACGCCAGGATGGGTGCCGCCCGCGCCGCCGGTGCCTCGCTCGAGCCGTACGCCAGCGGGATCTACGTCAACTCGTTGACGGCCGACGAACTGGCCGATGGGCAGCGCGGCGTGCGGCGGGCGTACTCGGCCGCAAAGCTGGCCCGGCTGACCGCGGTGAAGACCGCGTACGACCCGGCGAACGTGTTCCACCTGAACCAGAACATCCGTCCGGCACTGTGACGGGCCGCGTCAGGATCCCCGTACCTCCCGGATGGCCGTCGCCAGCAGCGCGACCCCCTCGGCGATGGCACTCTCGCTGAGGATGGCGTAGCCGAAGATCAGGCCACCGGGCCCGGCGCCGGCGATCCGGAACGGCCCGACGCCCTGGATGCCGAGCCCGTGCCGGGCGGCTGCCGCCACCACCGCCGCCTCGTCGAGGTCGGGCGGGAGCCAGGCGACCACGTGCTGCCCGGCGGCGATCCCGGCCAGTCGCAGATCCGGCAGATGGGTACGCAGCGCGTCCAGCAGCGCGTCGCGGCGGCGCCGGTACACCGGACGCATCCGGCGCAGGTGACGGTCGAACTCGCCGCGGCCGAGAAAGTCGGCGAACGTCAGCTGGTCGATGACCGACGAACCGCGGTCGGCGAGCAGCTTTGCCGCGGCGACGTCGTCGACCAGTTGGGGAGGCACTACCATCCAGCCGAGCCGCAACCCCGGCGCGAGTGTCTTGCTGGCCGTGCCGCAGTAGACGACATGATCGGGCGCCAGGCCCTGCATGGCGCCCACCGGAGACCGGTCGTAGCGGTACTCCGCGTCGTAGTCGTCCTCGACCACGATCGCGCCGCGGCGCCTCGCCCAGCGGATCACCTCGGCCCTCGCCGCCGCCGACAGCACCCCGCCGGTTGGCCACTGATGCGACGGCGTGAGGACCAGCGCGTCGGCGTCGGCCAGGTCGAGGGCGTCGACCTGAACGCCGTCCGGACCCACCGGGATGCCGACCACGTCCAGGCCCGCGGCCCCGGCCAGCACCCGGGCATCGTCGTCGGACGACGGGTCCTCCAGGGCAATCCGCCTGGCGCCGCGCCGTGCGAGCACCTGGATCAGCAGCGAGATGCCCTGCCCGTAGCCGTTGCAGATGACCACGTTGCCGGGGACGGCCAGCGTGCCGCGCACCCGGTTGAGATAGTCGCACAGGGCCTGCCGCAGTTCCGGCACGCCGCGCCCGTCGAGGTAGGCGAACCGGTCGTTGGGTGTGGTGGTGAGCACGGTACGAACCGAGCGCAGCCAGGCGGCCCGCGGGAACTGCGACACGTCGGTGCGCCCGTACCCGAAGTCGACCCTGAAGCCGACGCTGAAGCCGACGCTGTGGGCGGCCGGCTGCGCCGTCGAAGCCGCGGAGCCCGGGTCGGCGGCGGCCGGCGGCATCGACGCGGCGACCTGGGTGTAACCGCCCGATCGGCTGGCAAGGTAGCCCTCGGCCACGAGCTGCTGGTAGGCCTCCACGACCACCCCGCGGGAGACCCCGAGCCCGGCCGCGAGAGTGCGGGTGGGTGGCAGCGACGTACCCGCTCGCAACCGACCGGCCCGGATGCTCGCGCGGATGGACGCCTCGATCTGCCGGTGCAGTGGTACCCCGGCGTCGCGGTCCAGTTCGATGAGCAGGTCTTCGGCCAGCCCGGAATTGGTCCTCAATTGCCCCACGGGATCGGACGTTACCGGCGTGTACCAATTCCTGCCAAGCAGAGTGACCTGCCGGCTTCCTCGGTGGTGAGGCCTTGAGCTCAAGTCGGCTTGAACTTCTACGGTTGGCTCGTCGTGATGGCGCGCTCATCGAAGGAGATTGCGCAAGTGGATGTGAGAAGCGGGCGGCCCGGCAATGTGCTGCTGCTGGTCTCGGCGTTCTCGGGGACGTTCGTGGCGTTGCTGGACCTGACGATCGTCAATGTGGCGGCGCCGAGTATTCAGGCCGATCTGCACACCGATCTGGCCGGGCTGCAGTGGATGGTGGATGGGTTCGTGCTGGCATTGGCGGCGTTGATGCTGTCGGGCGGATCGCTGGGAGACCGCTACGGCCGTAAGCGGATGTTCCTTTCCGGTATGGGAGTCTTCGTGGTGGCCTCGGTGCTGTGCGCCTTGGCGCCGACACTCGCGGTCCTGGTCGCCGGCAGGTGCCTGCAGGGGGCCGCGGCGGCGGTCATCGTTCCCGGTGCGCTGTCGTTGATCGGGCAGGCCGTGCCTGACCCGCGGGCCCGCGCTCGGGTGATGGGGTACTGGGGCATGGCCGGTGCTCTGGCCGTCATCGCCGGTCCCCTGTTGGGCGGGTTGCTGGTGGACACGCTCGGCTGGCCCGGCATTTTCCTGGTCAACGTCCCGGTGGGGCTGGTCGCCATCGTGATCGGCCTGCGCGCGATTCCCGAAAGCGCTGATCCGCAGCACGCGGCGCTGGATCCAGCAGGGCAGGTGCTCGTGATCGGTGCGCTGGGCGCGTTGTCGTACGGGATCATCGAGGCCAGGACTCACGGCTGGGGATCATGGATCACGATCGGTTCACTGGCTGCCGCTGTGCTGGCCGCCGCATTGGTGCCGCTGGTCGAGCGCCGGGTTGCCCGGCCGCTGCTGCCGATGGGGCTGTTTGGTGATGCCCGGTTCACCATCACCAACCTGGCCTCGATCGCACTGGGATTCGCCGCCAACGGCGCGTTCTTCCTGCTGTCGGCGCTGTATCTGCAGCAGCTGCGCGGGCACTCGGCGATGGAGACCGGGCTGTTGCTGTTGCCGATGACCCTCGCGGTCCTGCCGGCCTCGCTGGCTGCCGGGCGCCTGAACGCCGCGCATGGGCCCCGCCTGCCGATGCTCACCGGATACGTGCTAACGGGCGCGGCGCTGGGCGCGATGGCCGTCTTCGATACCGGCACCTCCTATGCGGTGGTCGCGGCGCTGTTCGTGGTCGCGGGGATCGGGCAGGGGCTGGCGATCACGCCGGCGGCGGCCGCGGTGCTGGAGATCGTGCCGCGGGAACGGTCGGGCATCGCCGCTGCCACCGTCAACACCTCCCGTCAGGTCGGTACGGCCCTGGGCGTCGCCGTGCTCGGCACGATCGTCGCCGGGAGCGGCGACCAAGTGCACGGGATGCGGCTCAGCCTGCTGGTGGCCGGGACCGTGACGCTCGTGGCCGCCGTCTTGCTGGCCGTTCAGCGGCGGGCTCCCGAGCGACTGCCCGCCGAGTCGGTGCCCGCCTCCGAACCACTGCTCGACTGACCGCGATCGGCCTCGGTCCATCGGCGAGTGGCCTCCCGCAGGTACGGGCAGCCGCCCGCCGGATCATGGTTGGGGCATTCCAGCAGGTGTTCCAGGTAGGCGCGGGCGGTACCCAGCCGTTCGGCCTGGGCGTCGATGGCCCGCACCCGCCCCCGTACGATGGTCCGCCAGTCCTGCCCGTCGCCGCCGGCGGTCAGCACCGTGCCGATCTCTTCCAGGCTCATCAACCCGGTCTCCTGCCACGTCCGGATCAAAGCGATGCGGTGCAGGTCCTCGGCCTGGTAATAACGCCGTCCTGACCGGCGTTCGGCCGCCGGCAGCAGTCCACATTCGTCCCAATAGCGCAGGGCGGAGGTTGCCATCCCGAACAGCGCCGCTACCTCGCCGATCGGAAGAAGCTCATCATCCATGATGCTATTGGACTTCAAGTCGGCTTGAGGTGACAACGTGGCCCTGGCCTCACGGTCTCTGCACCTGCGGTCAGGCCGGGTCGTGGGGTTCTGATCCGGCGGGGTCAGGTCGAGCGTCCAGTTGCCGATCAGTCGTCAGGCCCGCGGTGCGTTTCCGTCGTATTCCGGCCGTACCCGATGGTGGCCCGCAACGGGTGGCTACACTCTGCGGATGATCATGAGCGAAACGATCCCCACCGATTCCCCGATCCGCGACCTCTCCGTTGTACGCCACGAGGGAAGCTCCCTGATCGTCTGCGCGGACAGGTGGGGCGGGGTGTGGACGTGGTCTCCGTCGACCGGCGAATGGTCGGGACATTCCCTGCCGTACGCGCACGCGGGCGATCCGATCGTGGCACAGTTCCCCGATGCCGCGAACGTCATCGACATGGTCGCCGCACTCTCCGTTGACGGCAGGCTCCTCCTGGCGGCCGGCGGGGACGAGCAGGAGCCGGCTCTGTGGGATCTCGGCAGCGGTGAGCTCCTGTGGCGGACGCCGCTCAACGGCGCCTACCTCGCCGACGTCATCGCGCTCGACGGCCGGTTCGTCACGGCGCAGCAGTATTCCGAGGAGGTACGGCTCTGGTCGCCGGACGGCACGGACACCCTGCTTGACGAAGTGGGCCAGTTGTCCTGCCTGGGGACGGCACAGGTCGGCAGCCGCCGTCTGATCCTGGCGGGCGGGTCGGGAGCTCATGTGTGGGACGCCGCGAGCCGCACCGAGCTCGGCTCCTTCTACCCGTACGAGGGGCGGGTGTGGGCCGTGACCGCCTGCGCTCTCGCAGAGCGCACGGCGATCGTCGCGGTCACCGAGAAGGGCGAACTGTACGCCTGGGCCCTTGACGCCGAACCGGACGAACTGCTGTACGGACCGGTCCCCGCTTCGGGCGGTGCTCTGGAGACAGTGGCGGTGATGACGGTGGACGGGCGGCCGCTGGTGGTGACGCCGACCCAGGACTCGCTGCGCCTGTGGGACGCCACCGACGGGACCGAGGTCGGCCACGTCAACGCGCACGGGCACGGCATCACGACGATGGAGCCGGCGATCGTCGACGGCCGGTGCGTACTCGTCACCTCCGGGGGCGACGGAGTCCTGCGGATCTGGAACGAGTCCGACCTCGCGCCCCCGGCGCTTTGACACCCCTTAGGGTAACCGCTATCTATTGGCTAACCGTTAGGGGGATGGATTGCTGGCAATGGCCGAGGAGCCGTCGCACGGGTACCGCTCACACACTCGGCGCGAGGCCGACCGCAGCGGCGCCGGGGAAAGCCCGCGCAGGCGGCGGCGCCGCGCCACCCCCCAGACGACGGTGCCAGGTGGTGACGGGTTACGGAGAGCCGGCGGCCAGGGACGAGGCGGACCGGGCGGCGAAGGTCCCGGGGGACGGCCGGACGAGGACGGCGACCGGCCGCGCCGGACCGGCTGGAAGCGGTTCATCCCCAGCTGGAAGGTCGTGGTCCTCGCCTGCACGGTGCTGGCGGTGGGTCTTTTCGGCATGATCATGGTGGCGTACGCCAACACCCCGCTGCCTCTGGCGACCCAGCAGAAGGCAACCGAGCAGGGCAGCGTCATCTACTACCGGGACGGCAAGACCGAGATCGCCCGGCTCGGCACCAAGCGCGAGATCGTCCCGATCGCCAAGATCCCGCGGCATGTCCAGGACGCCTTCATCGCCGCCGAGAACCGCACGTTCCGCACCGACCCGGGCATCTCGGTGTCCGGCATCACGCGGGCGGCGTGGAGCACCCTGACCGGCCAGCAGATCCAGGGCGGCTCGACGATCACGCAGGAGATGGCGCGGGCCTACTACGACGGCCTCAGCCAGGAGCGGACCATCCAGCGGAAGGTCAAGGAGATCTTCGTCTCGATCCGCGCCAGCAAGGAGATGTCGAAGGACGAGATCCTCGCCAACTACCTCAACACCATCTATTTCGGCCGCGGCGCGGACGGCATCCAGGCCGCCGCCCAGGCGTTCTTCGACAAGGACGTCGACAAGCTGACCGCCGCCGAGGCGGCCTACCTGGCGGGCCGGATCCAGAACCCGGTCGTCTTCGACAAGACGGAGGCCAAGAAGAACTGGGCGCCGACCCGGGAGCGTTTCGCCTACGTCATCGGCGGCATGGCGATCGTCGACCCGGCGAAGTACGGGCAGCTGCCCAAGACGGCGAAGTTCCCCAAGCTCGCCAAGCTGGACAAGAAAGAGACCCTCAAGGGCATCAACGGCTACATGGTCGACATCGCGCAGCGTGAGCTGGAGCAGCGGGGGATCTCCAGGGAAAGCCTGCGCAGCGGCGGCTTCCGGGTCACGACGACGTTCGACAGGAAGCTCATGCAGGCCGCGAAGAAGGCGGTGGAGAGCAACCTCGTCACCGTCAACGACAAGCACATCCGCGCGAACATGGCCGCCGTGGACCCGCGCAACGGCCGGGTGATCGCGTTCTACAGCGGCCGCGACTACCTGAAGAGCTTCACCAACAACGCCTTCGACGCCTACAAGCAGGCCGCATCGGCGTTCAAGCCGTACGTGCTGGCCGCCTGGCTCGAGAACGGCTACAGCCTCAAGAGCTACGTGTCCGGCAACGGCCCGGTCACGCTGCCGGGCACCAAGCCGATCGGCAACTCGCACAACCTCGGCGCGGCCGTGCAGATCGACCGGGCCACCGCCGAGTCGGTGAACACGGCGTTCGCCACGATGGCGCAGGAGGTCGGCCTGAAAGAGGTCGAAAGGATCGCCGGGGACGCCGGGATCAACAAGAAGAATCTGGACCAGGCCGTCAAGGACCACGCGTTCGGCATGTCCATCGGCGCCGGCCTGGTCACCCCGGTCGAGCAGGCCGACGGGTACGGCATCTTCGCCAACGGCGGTGTCCACCACGACGCGCACGTGGTGGTCTCGGTCAAGACGTTCAAGGGGATGACCGTCATGGAGGAGGCCGGCGTGCCCAAAACGGTCATCAGCCCGGACAGCGCCGCGGACGCGACCTACGCGATGCAGCAGGTGGTCAAGAACGGCACCGCCAGGGGCACCTCACTGCCCGGCGGGCGTCCGATCGCCGGCAAGACCGGCACCAACAACGAGAACAAGGAAGCCTGGTTCGTCGGGTACACCCCGCAGCTCTCCGCGGCCGTCGGGATGTACAAGGAGGTCCCGCGGACGGACCCGAAGACCAAGAAGGTCATCAAGGACGCCAACGGCTACCCCCTGCCCAAGGAGGTCTCCCTGGGCAACATCCAGGGCGCCGGGACGCCCACCAAGATCTGGCGTGACTTCATGACGATCGCGATGGACGGCAAGCCGGTCGAGCAGTTCCCGGCGCCGACCTTCGGCGGCCGGCAGCACGACCTGGTGCAGAAGCCGACGCCCAAGCCGACCGAGGAGCCGTCCACCGACGACGACATTGGCGACGACGTCGGCGACGACCCGTTCGAGGACGGCGATCCCCTCGAAGGGGACGACGTCACCACCGGGTTCCGGCTCAGGAAGCCTTAGGAGGGAGGGAAGTGCAAGACGCAGTGCTGGCGATGCTCGCCAAGGAGGCGTCGCACGGCTACCACCTGCACGCCCGGCTGCGGCAGAGTCTCGGGCCGCTGGGTGAGTCGATGAACCGCGGTCAGATCTATGTGACGCTGGCCCGGCTGGAAAAAGCGGGGCTCGTGGTCTGCGAGCGGGCCGACGGCCTTCCCGAGCGGCCGGACCGCAAGGTCTATGCGCTGACGCCGGCCGGGCAGCAGCGGGTGGCCGCGTGGCTGGCCGAGGTGGGCTGGCCGAAACCGGACCTGGCGGAGTTTCACCTCAAGCTCGTCGCGGCCGCCGCGGCCCGGCTGGCCGACCCGGTCGAGCTGGTCGCGGCGCAGCGCCGCGAGCTGCTGCGCCGCCTGAACGAGACGCAGCACGCGGCGCTGGCCGAGCCGGCGGGCTCGGGCGCCGGCCTGCTGCTGGAAGGGATCATGCTGCGGCTGCAGGCGGACCTGCGCTGGCTGGCGGCCTGCGAGCGAGCCTGGTCCAGGACCGACGACAAGGTTGAGGACGCATGAGCGAGTCGAGTCCCGTGGTCGGTGGCCGCGGCCTGGTGAAACATCACGGTCAGGGGCAGGGCCGGGTCCGTGCGGTCGACGACGTCGACCTGGAGGTGCCCCAGGGGCAGATGCTGGCGGTGATGGGCCCCAGTGGCTGCGGGAAGTCCACCCTGCTCCACCTGCTCGGTGGCCTGGAGCGGCCCAGCGACGGGGAGGTGTGGCTGGCCGGCCGGCGCATCGACACCCTCAGCGAGCGGGCTCTGGCGCGGCTGCGGCGCCGGTCGGTGGGGTTCGTCTTCCAGGCCTTCCATCTGGTGGAGGAGCTGTCGGCGGCCGAGAACGTGGAGCTGCCCGTACTGCTGGCCGGGCGCTCGCGGCGCGAGGCCAGGCGGCGCACGGGCCTGCTGCTGGAACGGGTCGGGCTCACCGACCGTGCCCGGCATCTGCCGTCGCAGCTGTCGGGCGGGCAACGCCAGCGGATCGCCATCGCCCGCGCGCTGGCCAACGACCCGCTGGTCGTCCTGGCCGACGAGCCGACCGGCAACCTCGACACCGCGGCGACACTCGACGTGCTGAGGATCTTCGAGGACCTGCGTTCGGCGGGGCAGACCCTCGTGATCGTCACGCACGACGAGCGGGTCGCGGCCACCGCGGACCGGCTGATCTCGATGCGCGACGGGATGTTCGTCGACGACACCCGGATGGCCGGCACGAGCACCGGCACCGGGTGGCTCGGCGGCCTGATCGGGCTGGAGGGCTGAACGTCATGGGCTCCATCGTGCTCATCGTGCGTCTGGTGCTGGCTGACGTGCGGCGGCACCAGGTCCAGGCCGTGATGCTCCTGCTCGCGGTGACCGTGGCCACCGCCACGATGGCACTGGGCCTGTCCCTGCGCGGCGTGAGCGACGCGCTGTACGTGCAGACCCGCGCGGCCACCGCCGGGCCGGACGTGGTGGTGCTCTCCGGCGAGACGGGCCCCGCGGTGACCCCGACCCTGGTCTCGCTGACGGACGCTCCCGAAGTGGTCGCCCACCATGGCCCTTATCGCATCGTCTACGCCAACCTGACCACGCGTGATTCCACGTCGTCCCCAGTGGTGGTGCAGGGCTTCGCCGAGAAGCTCGGCGCGGTCAACCGGCCCCTGGTGACCTCGGGGCAGTGGGTTCGCTCCGGCGGCACGGTCCTCGAACGCGGCTTCGCCACCGCGCTGGGCGTCGGCGTCGGCGACCACGTCACCATCGCCGGCCGGTCGTACCCCGTCGTCGGGATCGCCGTCACCGCGGCAACCTCCATCTACCCCTGGGCGGCGCAGATCGGCCCGGGCGGCGGCCCCAGCGACTACAGCGGCCTGGCCTGGATGACCCGATCGGACGCCCGGACACTGGCGTCGTCCCAAGACCTCCCGGTGACCACGGCCATGGACCTCAAGCTGCGCGACCCCGCCGCCACCGAGGCCTTCATCGACGCCCGCAGCGTGCCCACCCTCAGGGTGAACTTCCACTCCTGGCAGTTCACCGCGCAACAGGACATGGTCATCCTCAGGAACAGCCAGCCGATCCTGGTCGTCGGCAGCTGGCTGCTCAGTTTCCTGGCCATCACCGGAGTGGCGGCACTGGCCGCGGGACGCGCCGTCGAGCAGACACGCCGGGCCGGGCTGCTCAAGGCCGTCGGCGCCACCCCGGGGCTGATCGCCGCCGTCCTGTTCACCGAGTACCTGGCGCTGGCGCTGGTCGGCGACGTGCTGGGGCTGGTGATCGCCCGCCTGACCGTGCCCGCCATCGCCAGCCCCACCGCCAGCCGGATCGGCGAAGCGGTCGGGCCCGGCGGCGCCACCGTCGCCACGGCGACCGTCCTCGCCGTGGCGGTGGCAGTGCTGTCCACGCTGCGTCCCACCCTGCGGGCCATGCGTACGGCGACCGTCACTGCGCTGTCCGCCACCGCGCACCAGCCCCGTCACCGGCCCTGGCTCACCGCGCTGTCCGCGCTGCTGCCCACGCCGCTGCTGCTCGGGCTGCGGCTGACCGCCCGCCGGCCGGGCCGCGCCGTGCTGCAGGCGTGCTCCACCGCCACCACAATGATCGCGATCGTCGCCCTGCTGACCCTCTACGTCCAATCGGAGAGGGGTTACGGCCTCAACGGCTCCTCCGCCCTGCCCAACCTGCGGGGCGAGCACGACCGCCGGCTGATGCTCGCCGTCGCCATCCTGCTGATCGCACTCGCCGTCGTGAACACCATCACGCTCACCTGGACCACGGCGATGGACGCCCGAGCGAACATGGCCATCGCCCGCACCCTCGGCGCCACCCCGGGACAGATCTCCGCTGGGCTGTCCGCCGCCCAGCTCCTGCCCGCCCTGCTCGGCGCGCTCGCCGGCGTCCCCCTGGGCATCGGCCTGTTCGGGCTCTTCAGCGTCGGGAACACGATCACACCGCCCGTCTCCTGGATGCTGGCGGCCGCACTCGTGATCGTCCTGGCAACGGCGGCACTCACCGCCGTACCCGCACGCTGGGCGGCCCGTCGGCCCGTGGCACAGACCCTCAGCGCCGAAACGGCCTGACCAGAGGGTTGTTGCGCAGCCAGGTCAGGACCTGGACGGCGTGCTCGTCCGGCGGGAAGATCGGGTAGAAGACGTGCTCGATCACGCCGTCGCGGATGATCAGGGTCAGCCGCTTGTACAGCGTCCGCCCGCCGGCCTCGAACGTGGGCAGACCGAGCGACTGGGCCAGGCTCCGCGCAGGGTCGGAGAGCATCTGGAACGGCAGGTGGAGCCGCTCGACGACCTCGCGCTGATAGTCGGTGTCCTGGCTCGACAGGCCGAACACGCCGGCCGCGCCGGCGGCGAGCAGGTCCTGATGGTGGTCGCGGAAGCCGCAGGCCTCGGGGGTGCAGCCACGCGCTCCGGGGATCGAGTCCCAGCCGTCGGGCAGGTCGGTGCCCGGGCGGCCGGTGAGCGGGTAGATGTAGAGCACCGTCCGGCCCGCGCCGAGCGCGTCAAGGCGGATCGTCGCGCCGCCGGTGCCCTGGAATTCCAGGTGCGGCACCTTCATGCCCGGCAGATGGGCGGCCGCGCCGTCGTCCTCGGGAACGGGCAGGTCAGCGGGCAGGCTCGCGTAGTCGGTCATCGGGTCCTCTCCTTCGGCGGCCGGTGAGACGCGGCTGTTGCGGTGGGCGGCCTCCTCCAGGTGCCCGATCAGCACCGCCCGGCGGGCGGCGAGCCCCTCGATCCGCTGCGTGAGCTCGGCGATCGCGTCCCGGTACCCTGCCAGCGAGGCCGGGCAGTCGTCGGCGTGCCGGTGGCCGGCCGTGAGGCAGTCCAGGAACGGCCGGGTGCGCTCGACGGGGATCCCGAGGTTGCCGAGCGCCCTGATCTCCCGCGTGAGTCGTACGTCGTGCTCGTCGTAGTCCCGGTAGCCGTTGGCCAGCCGCTCGGGCGTGAGGAGTCCCAGCGATTCGTAGTAACGCACCGCTTTTGTCGTCACGCCCGCTTGACGGGCCAGCTCGCTGATCCGCATGCCTCTCACCTCGAAGAACGGTAAACCTTGCCCTCGAGGGTAAGGTCAAGCCGGGCCGAGGACGTCTCTGGGGCCGCGCGGGCGCCCGCCGCCCCTCGCGCTCTATGCCGACGCCTTGACGGCCGAGCCCGCCGCGGCGCGCTCCCGGGTGACGCGGCGGCGCCGGGTCGGCAGCCCGAGCGTCGGGTTGGCGACGCCCCAGGCGGCGCTCTTGCAGATCAGTTCCTTGTAGACGGCGGCGAGCCGGCCGGTCAGGACCGCCTGCACGGCGCGGTCGTCGGCGGTGACGTACTGGATCAAGCCCTCCTTGCGGCCCAGCGAGATGCACTGGTTGAAGTAGCGGATCGACACGTTCGGGAGCTTCCCGCCGGTCAGGCGCGCCGCGATCGCGTCGGCGGCCTGCCACGCGGTCGGAGTACCCGAGGCGCACGACATGCGCAGCGGCTTGTCGCCGGGGCCCATCACCATGGCCGCGTCGCCGATGGCGTACACGTCCGGGTGCGAGACCGAGCGCATGGTCCCGTCGACCACGATCTGGCCGCTGCCGGTGACCTCCAGGGCGGTCGCCTTCGCGATCGGGTGGACTGCGAAGCCGGCGGTCCACACGGTGACCGCGGCCGGGATGGCCGTGCCGTCGGCGGTGGTGACGCGATCGGCTTCGACGCCGGTGACGGCGGCGTGCTCGTACGCGGTGATCCCGAGCTTGCCGAAGACCTTGCGCAGGTGCTCGCGGCCCTTGGGGGAGAGCCAGTCGCCGAGGCCGTCCCGGGCGGCGAGGGCGACGTCGAGGTCAGGGCGGGCCTCGGCGATCTCGGTCGCGGCCTCCACGCCGGTGAGACCGCCGCCGACGACGACCACGCTCTGCCCGGCGTCGAGGCGGGCCAGGCGCTCGCGCAGCCGGAGCGCTCCGGGGCGGCTGGCGATCTCATGGGCGTGCTCGGCGGTCCCGGGGACGCCTTGGGCGTTCCAGCGGCTGCCGAGGGCGTAGACGAGGGTGTCGTAGGGGAGCTGTCCGGCACCGTTCGCGTCGATGACGGCGACGGTCTTGCGGTCGACGTCGACGCCGGTGACCTGCGCGAGCCGGACTTCGACGCCGGTGCCCGCGAACATCTCGCTGAACGGCCGGGGCTTCAGGTCCTGGCCGGTCGCCACCTGGTGCATGCGGACGCGTTCGACGAAGTCGGGCTCGGCGTTGACGAGGGTGATGGCGACGTCCTCGCGGTGGAGCCGCTTGGCGAGGCGGCCGGCGGCGACGGCTCCGGTGTATCCGGCTCCGAGGACGACGATGCGGTGCTGCATTTCCTGCTCCTGTCTGGTGCGGTTGCCTCTTGAACCGGGCAGCCCGCCGTTTCCTGACAGGAACGGGATGTGAAGCACCTCACATATCGAACAGGGGCTCTCCGTGGTCGGCGGCCGCCCATTGCGCGGTGGCGCGTTCGAGCTTGTCGGGGTTGACCTGGTTGTGGAACGCGGTGATGCCCTCGGCGGTGACCTCCAGGCACATGATGCCCACGACCCGGCCGTCCACGACGGCCACCACGGCGGGGTCGCCGTTGACGATCCAGGCGTAGATCTCGGGCGACCCGCCGACCATGGTGCGCTTGGCCTCGGTGGGTTTGAACAGGCCCCGCAGGAACTTCGCGACCGCGACGGCGCCCTCGAACGCCTTGGTGCGGGCCGGGATCTTCCCGCCGCCGTCGCCGACCGAGATGGCGTCCGCGGTGAGCAGGCGTACAAGCGGCTCGGTCCGGCCGCTGGTGGCGGCCGCCAGGAACTCCTCGACGATCCGCCGGGCGGCGGCCGCGTCGATCTCGGTACGGGCCTTGCCGTCCGCGACGTGCTTCTTGGCGCGGTGGAAGATCTGCTGGCTGGCGGCCTCGGTGAGGTCGAGGATCTCGGCGATCTCCCGGTGCGGGTAGTCGAAGGCCTCCCGCAGCACGTACACCGCCCGCTCGTTGGGGGAGAGGCGCTCCATGAGGGTGAGGACCGCGTACGAGACCGAGTCGCGCTGCTCGGCGGTGTCGGCCGGGCCGAGCATCGGGTCCCCGGCGAGCAACGGCTCGGGAAGCCATCGGCCCACGTAGGTCTCGCGGCGCGCCCGCGCGGAGGTGAGCTGGTTGAGGCACAGGTTGGTGAGGACCTTCGTCAGCCAGGCCTCGTGGACCTCGATGCGGTCGACGTCGGCGGCCTGCCAGCGCAGGAACGTCTCCTGCACGGCGTCCTCGGCCTCCGAGGCGGAGCCGAGGAGGCGGTAGGCGATGGCCTCCAGGCGCGGCCTGGACGCCTCGAACCGGTCGACGTCGTCCACAGTCAAAGGCATGGCGCGATCCTAGCCCGCGCGGCGCGAACCGGCCGCCGCCGCACCCGGCCATGGGCGGGCCCCGGCCCGGATCGAACGATCCTGGACCGGGGTTCGCCCGTCGATCAGCTCGACATGCTCGCGAACATGCCGGGCTCGTAGGAGCCTCCCTGGGTGCGCACGATCACGCCGAGCCGGTTGGCCGCGTTGATCATGGCGACCAGGTAGACCAGCGCGGTGATCTGGTCGTCGTCGTAGTGCTTGCGCACCTGCGCCCAGGTCTCGTCGGACACCCCCTGGTAGGCGTCGGCGAGCCGGGTGCCCTCCTCGGCGAGCGCCAGCGCGGCCCGCTCGGCCTCGGAGAAGACGGTGGACTCGCGCCAGGCGGCGACCAGGCTGAGCCGCACCGCGCTTTCCCCGGCGGCCGCGGCATCCTTGGAGTGGTAGTCGACGCAGAAGCCGCAGCCGTTGATCTGGCTGGCACGCAGCATCACCAGGTCCTGGGTGGGCTTGGGCAGCGTCGACTGCTCGATCGCCAGGCTGACGTTGTAGAACCGCTTGCCGAGCTTGGCGCCGAACTCGTTGGCGTTCAGGTTCATACGGGGTTCCATGGCTTCGTCCTCACTTGTGGAGTTGCACGCCGCGCGGATCGTTCGCGCGGCGTCCTGACGGCATGGAGATGCCGGCCACCCGTTCCCTGTGACAACTCGACGATGTGACGTGCGCCACCGGGCCCGGGTGTCACAAAGCGCCCGGAACCGGCGTCAGGACACCGCGCCGGACCTGTTGATCGGCGGGCGTACGAGGGTGCACTACCTGGCCACCGGCGCGAGTACCGGCGGCCAGTACGGGCTCTACCGGTGGGAGATGGGCGCCGAGCCGTCCGGGGGAGGACCTCACTTTCACCGGACCTTCTCCGAGTCCTTCTTCGTCCTGAACGGGACGGGCCGCCACGACCAGTACATGGTCTTGTCCCAGTAGCCCTGGTGATTCGCGTCGGACACGGAAGCCGTCGATCGGATCGAACCTGCCGGCCACCAGGCAGGTCTAGCGGTCAGGTGCGTGAGTGGAGACCGCGGGAGTGGGTCGTCCGGCAGGCGCGGTCGATTCAAGACGGCGTGATTCAGCCGCAGGTCTCGCCCGAAAAGCTCAAGCCCTTGTCGTGATCCACGAGCCTGGGACGGGCAGTGCTTGCCCGTCCCAGGCCGACCACGGCGTCTTCGTCACACTGTCGCAGGTGGTGGCGGTCGCCCAAACGTAGGACGGCAGCGAGCACACCGGGAGGACATCCTGAGAACCGTCGCCTGGGTGAGTCAGCGCAGGTCGGCGGCTACATCGTTGGATTCACGGCTGTCGCTGTCGGAACCCCGGGGCCGTGGCCGCGGACCTCGCGCGAGAACGTACCCGAACAGGACCGCCATGACCACTGCGCCCGCCCACATGGCCTGCTGCCACCCGGCGACGAAGGACTCTTGGGCGGCCCGGATCAGCGCCTGCGTCCCGTCGGGGGCCGCGAGGGCGTTAGCGATGCCCTCGCGGGCGGTGTCGGCGGCGGCGTCCGGCACTCCGCCGAGCCGGGATTCGATGGCGCCGCGGTACCCGGCGGTCAGGACCGCTCCCAGCAGCGCGACACCGAGCGCCGTCCCGAACTCCCTGGTGACGTCGTTGAGCGCGGACGCGACACCTTGGCGCTCACGCGGCAAGGCGGTGGTGATGGCCTCGGTGGAGGGCGTCATCGTCAAACCCATGCCGAGTCCCATGGCGAGCATGCCGGGGAGGATCGACAGGTAGCCGCCGTCGACGGAGACGAAGGTGGCCATGAGGACCAGCCCCGCGCCGCCGAGGAAGATCCCTGAGGCCATCGTCGAACGGCTGCCGATGCGCGCGGCCACCTGCGGGGCGAGGCCGGAGGCGAACATCATCAGCAGCGCCATCGGCATGAGCGCCAGGGTGGAACGAAGGCCGGACCAGCCGAGCACCGCCTGGAAGTACGGGAAGAGGACCACGAAGATCCCCGCCTGCACGCCGAAGACCGTCAAGAGCGACACGGAACCGCTCGCGAGACCACGTTCGCGGAACAGGCGGACGTCGAGAAGCGGTGCTTGCCGGCGCAGCTCCCATGCCACGAATCCGACAGCGGCGACGAGGCCGACGATAAGGCCCAGCAGCGTCGCGGGCGCGGTCCAGCCTCGTTCGGGGCCCTCGTGGAGGAAGAAGACGAGCCCGACCACCGCGACCGCGGACGACACCGAGCCGATGGCGTCGAACCCGTGCCCTGACGCCTCGCGCGAGTTCGGGACGGATCGCAGCGCCATGACGATGGCGACGACGACGAGCACGACCGGCAGGACGAACAGCCACCGCCAGCTCGCCAGGTCGACCAGGACCGCCGACAGGTACATCCCCAAGATGCCTCCACCGCCGGCGACGCCGGTCCACACGCCGATCGCCTTGGAACGTTCCTCATCCGGAAAGGTCGAGGTGATGACGGCGAGGGTGGCCGGCATGATCATCGCTGCGCCCACGCCGCTCAGGAATCGCGCGGCGAGCATGATCCCGGACGACGTGGCCAGGCCGGCCGCCGCACTCGCTGCTCCGAACACGACCAGGCCGGCGAGCAGCACCGGCCTGCGGCCCCATCGGTCGCCCATCGCGCCGAGTGGCAGGAGCAACGCGGCCAGGCTGAGGGTGTAGATGTTGATGAACCACAAGACCTCGGTCTGGGAGGCGTCGAACGCGACGGTGAGCTCCGACTGGGCGACGTTCAGCCCGGACACCGAAGCGATGACCGCCATGAGCGCGATGCAGACCCCGGCCAGGATCGTACGTCGTTGTCGTGGGTCGTGGATGGTCGGGTCGGGTGCTCCCGGGTTCGTACTCATGCAATTCCTTTCAGAAGGCCAGGGGAGTCGGCGCGGTCACCGGCGGCGGGCGGCGCGCACGACGACGTCGTGCAGGGGGACCGCTCGGCCCCCGTGGCCGGTGAGCGTGCGGCGGGGCTCTTCGGCGGTGACGATCTCCCACTGCGTGTCGTCCAGGCGCGCGGTGACGGTCGCGGAGGTGGCCGACGCTTCGGCCGGATGCTGGTGCCCGTGGCCGGTGGAGTCCGAGGTGTGCAGGTGCCCCACGATGAGCAGCGTGCCGCCGGGAGCCACCCACCCGGCGATGCGATCGTAGAACTCCAGCTGGGGCATCGCCGGATGGGCGTAGTGGGTCATGACCAGGTCGAACCGATCGCCCGGGTTCCAGAGGCGCAGATCCGCCTCAACCCACTGCAACCGCTCGGAGGCCCCGCTCGTCGCCGCGCGCTCGGCAGCGCGAGCAAGAGCCTCGGACGAGATGTCGGCCGCGGTGACGTGCCAGCCGTGAGAGGCGAGCCAGATCGCCTCGGCACCGCCGCCGCACCCGGCGTCCAGTGCCGTGCCCGGCGTCAGGCCGCTGGTCTCACGGGCGAGGTACGGGTTCGGCTGGTTGCCGCCCATGGACCCGGAGCCCCCGGCTCGCCCCTCTTGCCAGTGCCGCTCCCAGAAGTCCTTGTCGAATTCGTAGTTCATAGGTCGTTTTCCCTTGTTCGCGATGATCTCTCCGCCGTGGCGTTGTTCATGGTGCTGACAGAGCAGGCAGATTCGCAAACGCTGTTGCCGAATGGCAAAATGGCGGGGTGGACGAAGCCATAGACCGCACTCTTGACGCTGTGGGACCGAAGTTGAAACGCCTTCGGCTACATCGAGACGTCACGCTCGCCGACCTCGCGGCGGAGACCGGCATCTCCACCAGCACGTTGTCCCGGCTCGAGGCGGGCCTGCGACGTCCCACGCTCGAGCAGCTGCTTCCGCTTGCTCGCGCCTACGGGGTCACGCTCGACGAACTCGTCGACGCGCCGCCGACCGGCGATCCCCGCGTCAATCTGCGTCCCATCCCATGCGGCGACGGCTCGATCGTCCTGCCGTTGACCCGAAGGCCTGGAGGAATCCAGGCCTACAAGTTCGTCCTCCCGACCGGAAGCGACGACGCCGAGCCCGACCTTCGCACCCACGAGGGCTACGACTGGGCCTATGTCCTCAACGGAACGCTCCGCCTTGTGCTCGGCGAGCATGACCTCATCCTCAGGCCAGGGGAGGCGGCGGAGTTCGACACGCGCACCCCGCACTGGTTCGGGGCCACCAGCGCCGGACCCGTCGAGTTCCTGAGCCTCATCGGGAAACAAGGCGAACGCGCGCACGTCCGTGCGGCACCGAGACAGGCCCCGGTCGAGTAAGAAAGCTCAGGTACGGGAGCCACAGAACCGGGCCGCGGTACCGGCTCCGGGAGGGACCCACACAATTCTCATGCCCTGCGACGGCTTCGTCGGCCGTTGCGGTGCCGAGGCCCAGCCTCGGGGCGGGGCGGCTCGGCGGGCGGGTGAAGCCGGGGCGACCGTCCATGCCGCATGCACGCCGGGTTGGCTCAGAAGGGCTCGGGGTGCGCGAAGTCCATGTCCTTCATCCGCGCCGCCTTGTCCTTGGTCCGCCACCGGAGGAACAGCGCGGCGGTGACCGGCACCCAGCACCGGGCCGGTCGGCTCCGGTCCGGCGCCGGGGGAGGGCCTCCGGGCACGATGATCGCGAGGTACTACGCCTTGATCAGGCCGAGCTGCTGCAGCTGTGAATAGATGTCCACGACTCCCCATATGTCGGTGATCTGGCCGTCGGCGAAGCGGGCGATGAAGATCTCGTTGTACGTGACGGATCTGCCGGTCGGGGGCATGCCCCGGTATTCACCGGAGTTGGTCCCGGTGACCCTCTGCCGAGCGACGATCTTGTCTCCCTCCGCGAGCAGGTCCTCGACGCTTACGTGAATGTCGGGGAACGCGCGCAGGAGGACGTCCCATATGCGCTTCTGCGCCTGCACCGCGGTCACGTCGGCCAGTTCCGCCGTGTGGAACCGCCCGTCCGGGTGAATGAACTCGTCGATCGCCTTCGAGATGATCTCCAGATCGCCGCTGTTGATGGCCTCGTGGAAGCGGTGGTACGTCTCCTTGTTGCGTGCTTCCTGAGCTGTTGACATGTCGCCTCTTCTGGTCGAGATAGTGAAACCCGCGTCTCTGTAGTTACCGACCAGACAGCCCCTCGGAATGTGAGGCCGGCGCCCAGTGGAGTGCGACCTCGATGGAGGGATGGGCTCGCTTGAAGGCCGCCGGCGGCCCGGTGAGGGTGAGGAACGTCTTCAACGCCAGCCGCTGCGATCGAACAGCGGTGTGCCCAGCTCGCTCTCCAAACGGGCGATGGTACGGCTGAGCGAAGGCCGCCCGGCTGAGGTGCTCCAGCCGCGCCATCACCAGGAACTGCCTGAGCGTGTTCAGCTCCATCATGACTCCCCGGGCATAACAGCATAGCAATATTGATCTTAGACAAGATAACTGCCGAGCCATAGTGTCGAATCCGCTCGCGAACAGCGAGAACAAAGCGAGGAGGGATGTCGCATGCTCACCATGGCCGCGCGAACACTGCGGGCCGTCGTCAGCGCGCATGTGGTGGCGATCGTCGGCCAGCCGGTGTTCGCCGGGGTGTATCTGACCGGCGACTTCGACAGCCTGCGCTGGCACGCGATCGGCGCCGACGTGGTCACCTCCATCGGCTATCTGCAGGTGGTCGTGGCGATCGTGGTGTGGATCCGGCTGCGTCAGGTGTGGCCGTTCCTGGCCACGACGGCGGTGGCGGCGGCCGAGACGGTGCAGTACTTCGCCGGGTTGGACGGCGCGCTGTGGTTGCACATCCCGTTGGGTGTGATGACCGTCGTCGCGCTCGTCGTACTGTTCATCGCCGTCTGGAGCCGGCCCTTGCCGCGGCGGGAGGTCCGCGATGCGTGAGGATGACGCCCGGGGCCTGACCCGGCGGCGGGTTCTGGGCATCGGCGGGGCGCTCGGGCTGATGGCGGCCACCGGGCTGTCGGCCTCGGCCGCGCTGGCCCGCCGGCCGTCGATCACGGGTGCCGAGTTGCGCAGTGCCGTACCGCTGCCGCCGCCTTTCCAGGTGCCGCTGCCGATCCCCGCCGTACTGAAGCCGGTCAGCACCTCCGGCGGCGCCGACCGTTACGAGATCACCCAGCGTGAAGCGAGCGCGGAGATCCTGCCCGGGGTCACGACGCCGATGTGGACGTACGGCGGGACCTTCCCGGGGCCGACGATCGAGTCGCGCCGCGGCCGGCCGGTCACCGTGACGCACCGCAACGAGTTGCCCGTTCCGACGGTCGTGCACCTGCACGGCGGGCGGACCCCGGCGGCTTCCGACGGGTATCCGACCGACCTCGTCCTGCCCGAGGGCCGGCAGGAGCACGCCATGCACATGGAGCACGGGTCCGAGCACGGCATGCGCGACCCGAGGGCCGTGGTGACCGAGCTGACCAGGGATTACACCTTCCCGCTGGACCAGCGGCCCACGCTGCTGTGGTACCACGACCACCGGATGGACTTCACCGCCCCCGCGATCTGGCGGGGCCTGGCCGGGCTGCACATCGTCCGTGACGACGCCGAGGACGCTCTCGGCCTGCCCGCCGGACCGCGCGAGCTGCCCCTCATGATCGCCGACCGGGCGTTCGCCACCGACGGCAGCCTCGCCTACCCCGCCCTCGACCCCACCCTGCGCGTACGGCCCGGCGTCCGCGAGCCGTACCTCGCCGGGGTCCTCGGCGACGTGATCCTGGTCAACGGCGCACCCTGGCCCGTGCACGAGGTCGACGCGGCCCGCTACCGGCTGCGCATCCTCAACGCCTCCAACGCCCGCCACTACGAACTCGAAGCGGTCACCGACGACGGGCGCCGCCTCGACCTCGTCCAGATCGGGGCCGACCAGGGGCTGCTCGCCGCCCCGGTCACCCACCGGCTCCTGCCGATCGCGCCCGCCGAACGCTACGACGTGGTCGTCGACTTCTCCGGCGTCCCGACCGGCAGCCTCGTCAGGGTGATCAACCGGCTCGGCGAAGGCCGTACCGGCGACGTGATGGCCTTCCGCGTCGCCCGCGGAGCCACCGACGACAGCCGCATCCCCGGCAGGCTGTCCACCGATCTGCCGGATTGGCGGCGTTCGGACGCCGTCAGGGTGCGCGACTTCTCCTTCCGTGCCGGGCAGATGCACGCGGGCCACGGCTGGCTCATCGGCGGCCTGCCGTTCGACCCCGCCCGCGCCGATGTCACGGCCCGGCTCGGCGACGTCGAGGTCTGGCGGCTCGTCGCCGACGTCCACCATCCCGTCCACCTGCACCTGGTCGGCTTCCGCGTGCTCTCGCGCAGCGGCAGGGCGCCGCTGGCCCACGACGCGGGGCTCAAGGACACCGTCTCGCTACGGCCCGGCGAAGCCGTGGAGATCATCACCCGGTTCGACGGCTACCGCGGCCGTTACCTCTTCCACTGCCACAACGCCGAACACGAGGACATGGGCATGATGGCCAACCTCGAGATCATTTAAGGCTACTTCACATTAGCTCGTGAACAGAGCTAATGTTTTGAGTATGGGCAGTACAGATCTTCCCGACGCTCTCGCGGGCGTCCTGACCGGTATCCAGCGGCTCCTCCGGCGCAAGCTGCGCCGAGGGCTGACCGGGCCGCGGTTGCGCGGTGCCCAGGTCGAGCTGCTGCGGCTGGTCTCCACCAACCCCGGCATCGGCGTCTCGGCGGCGGCCAAGGAGCTGTACCTGGCCGGAAACTCGGTGTCCACGCTGGTCAATCAGCTCACGACCGCCGGGTTGCTGCGCCGGGAGACCGGCACCGACGACCGCCGTTCCGCCCGGTTGCTGCCCACCCCCGAGGCCGAGGCGCGGCTGCGCGCCTGGGAGGAGCGGCGCGCGGCGCTCGTCCGCGAGCAGGTGGAGCGGCTCAGTGAGGAGGACCGGGCCGCGCTGACCGCCGCGCTCCCGGCGCTGCGCAGGCTCGCCGAGGGCCTGCACGAGGAGGTGGGGACGGCATGAGGGACGGTACGCCGACGACGGGTGACGCGGTCACCTGCACCGACCTGCGCTATTCGTTCGGCCGGACCAGGGCCGTCGACGGCGTCGATCTGACGGTCGCCGCCGGAGAGGTGTTCGGTCTGCTCGGCCCCAACGGGGCGGGCAAGACCACCGCCATCCGATGCGTGACCACGCTGCTGCCCGTTCCGTCCGGGATGGTGCGGGTTTTCGGGCACGACGCGGCCACCGAGAAAATGGCGGTGCGCCGCCTGCTCGGGTACGTGCCCCAGCAGCTGTCGGCGGACGCGAGCCTCACGGGCCGCGAGAACGTCTCCCTGTTCGCCCGCGTCTTCGACGTCCCCCGGCGCGAGCGCGCGGGCCGTGTCGGCCAGGCGCTGGAGGCGGTCGGGCTCGCCGACGCCGCCGACCGGATGGCCGGCACCTACTCCGGCGGCATGGTACGCCGCCTCGAACTCGCCCAGGCCCTGGTCAGCGCGCCCCGCCTGCTCATGCTGGACGAGCCGACGATCGGGCTCGACCCCATCGCCCGCACCAGCGTCTGGGAGCACATCATGGCGGTACGCGCCGCCACCGGGATGACCGTCCTGGTCACCACGCACTACATGGACGAGGCCGAACAGTACTGCGACCGGGTCGCGCTCATGCACAAGGGACGCGTACGGGCCCTCGGCACCCCGGAGCGGCTCATCGCCGACCTGCGCGAGCGGCGCGGTGACGGCGCGGTGCCGACGCTGGAGGACGTGTTCCGCGACGTCGCCGGAAGCGGCCTCGACGAAGGAGGGGAGTTCCGCGATGTCCGCCGTACCCGCAACACCGCCTCCCGTGTCGGCTGACAGCGCCGGCGCGGGCGGCCTCGATCTGCTGCTCGTTCCGCCGCGCGCCCGTACGGGGTGGCGCGTGCTGCCCGCCAGGGTCGCCGCGATGTGCGTGGTGGAGCTGCAGAAGCTGCGCCACGATCGCACCGAGCTGTACACCCGCGCGATCCAGCCAGCCCTGTGGCTGCTGATCTTCGGTGAGACGTTCACCCGCATCAAGCTGATCCCCAGCGACGGCATCCCGTACCTCGACTATCTGGCCCCCGGGATCATCGCCCAGTCCACGATGTTCATCGCCATCTTCTACGGCATCCAGATCATCTGGGAGCGCGACTCGGGGGTCCTGACCAAGCTCCTGGTCACGCCGACCCCGCGAGCGGCGCTGGTCACCGGCAAGGCGTTCGCCGCCGGTGTGAAGGCGATGATCCAGGCGGTGGTCGTCATGCTCATCGCCGCGCTCCTGGGCGTGAGCATGACCTGGAACCCCGTGCGCCTGGCCGGCGTGATCGTGGCCGTGCTGCTCGGCTCGGCGTTCTTCTCCTGCCTGTCGGTGACGATCGCCGGAATCGTCCTGACTCGCGACCGGCTGATGGGCATCGGGCAGGCGATCACGATGCCGCTGTTCTTCGCGTCCAACGCGCTCTACCCGACCACGGCCATGCCGGACTGGCTGCAGTACGTCAGCGCGGTCAACCCGCTCAGCTACCAGGTCGACGCGCTGCGCGGACTGCTGCTCGGCGTGCCCGCGCACCTGCCGCTGGACTTCGCGGTGCTGTTCGCGGCCACGGCGATCGGCATCACGGCGGCGTCCGTACTGCTGGGGCGGCTGGCGCGGTGATCCGCGGGACGCCTCACTTGCGGAAGTAGGCGCCGGCCAAGGGCAGCAGAAGCAGGGACAGGCCTTGGCGGACGAGTTCGGCCTCGTTCTCCATGCGTCAGCCGATCGCGCCGGCCGCCGCTGAGACGACCGCCGTACACACCCCCGGCGACCATGACAGCGGTCGGGAGGTCACATGTCGGGCACGGCACGGTCACCGTGTGGCCCGGGCTCGAACGCCCGCGCCGATCCTTCCGTCGGAAAGGTCATGACACGTCACCGTGTACGTCTCGCCGTCCTGCCGTTGTCCGTCATCCTCCTGACCGCCTGCGGCGCAGCGGATACGACCGCCGCCGATGCCCCCGAACCGAGGTCCGGAGCCCAGGGGCAATCGGGGTTACGCGCGGGCAGCGTCGACGACAACGCCGCCTTCACCGCCTACCTCGACTACCGGGAGAAGTTCGCCGACGGCGACCAGGAGGTGCGCGACGCCGATGTCCGCGGGCGCAGGATCGTGACCGTGACGGACAGGGGCGGCCGGCCGCTGTCCGGCGCCACCGTACAGGCTGGAGATCAGAAGGCGCGTACCTACGCCGACGGACGCGCGCTGATCTTCGGTGACGGCCGGATCACCGTCTCGTACGGCGGAGCCACCGCCGCGGCCACCGGCCAGGCGCCCAAGGTCAAGCTGCCCGTCACCGGGCCGGAGGGCCGGGCCAAGCTGCAGGTGCTGTTCCTCATCGACACCACCGGCTCGATGGGCGACGAGATCGGCCGCCTGACCGCCAGCGTCGACTCGGTCGCCGCACGCATCGCCAAGCTGACGGCGGGGCCCGAACTGGAGCTCGGCATGACGCTTTATCGCGACAAGGGCGACGAATACGTCACCAGGACCACCGACTTCACCGCCGATGTGGGAACGTTCCGCGAGCAGCTCACCGCGGTGCGGGCCGAAGGCGGCGGTGACACCCCCGAGGACCTGAACGCGGCGCTCGCCGAGGCGCTGGCCAAGCCGGCCTGGCGCGAGGACGCCGTCAAGCTGGTCTTCCTCATCGCCGACGCCCCGCCGCACCTCGACTACGACGGGCCGGACTACCTGACCGAGGCCCGCCGGGCCGCCGAACGTGGCATCAAGATCGAGCCGATCGCCTCGTCGGGCCTCGACGCCCAGGGCGAGTACATCTACCGCCAGCTCGCCCAGCTCACCATGGGGCGCTTCACCTTCCTCACGTACGGGGCCGACGGTGTCTCACCGGGCGACAAGACCGAGCATCATGTCTCGGAGTACGCCGTGCTGGCCCTGGACGATCTGGTGGTCAAGCTGGTCGCCGACGAGCTGAAGCCCCTGTCGCGATGAGGCGACGCGCGTTCTCCACCATCAGGGTGCCGTAACCGGCGATGAAGAGGGCGGCCCGAAGGCCGGGTCACGACACCACATCCGGGCGCGCGTCGAGCACGTCCGGATGCCGGCGGGCTTCGAGGTCCATCACCTTGTTGCCGCCGATCCCGGTGTTCAGCCAGGTCACGGGGCGGTCCGGATGCCGGAGGCCCCATTCGCCCGCGATGCGCAGCGGGTAGCCGAACCCGAGGCCGTCCTCGCTCTCCGGCCGTTGGCAGTCGGTGATCGAATCGCCGGCGAACACCACGGTGCTGCCCGGTCGGAGGGTGATCGTCAGGTGTGCTCCTTTGATGATGATGATGGTGCGGGCGTTGCGGCGGAGGGTGTCAGGCGTCCTGGGGGACGGCGTCGTCGAGGGGAGTGGCCGCCTGGCCGCCGGCGGCGTACCGGGTGCGGGCGATCCCCCAGCCGACGAGGGCCGCCGCGACGGTGGTGAGGGTGAGGCCCGCGATGGTGACGGCCTGGTGGAACTCGCCGGTCTGCTGCGGGCTCCAGTGGGAGGTGGCGATGTCGCCGGTGAACAGGGCGGCGAGGATGGTGCCGGTGATGGCGATGCCGGTGCCGGAGGTGACCTCGGTGGCGGTGTCGACGAGCGCGGTGCCGATCGTGGTCCGGTTGTCGGGGAGGCCGCGGACCACGTTGAGCCCGGCGACGACGCCGACCACGCGCATCCCGGCCGCCACGAGGACGAGCGCGATCGCGACCCACAGGTAGCCGACCCGGCCGAGCAGGCCGTAGACGGCGAGGCCGGACACGACCGCCGCGGCGCTGATCCAGGCGGCCCGGTCCAGGCCGACGCGCTGCACGAACGGGTTGACGAACGCGCTGCCCGCGATGAGGACGACGACCTGCGGCAGCATCCCGATGGCTGCCTGTGCGGGCGTCCAGCCCCAGTCGAGCTGCAACTGCAGCGTCACCAGGTAACCGAGTCCGGCGGTCGCCAGCCCGGTGGCGGCCTTGTAGGCCAGGCCGCTGGAAACCAGGGGAAGGGCGAGGAGCTTCAGGTCGAGCAGCGGATGGCGGGCCAGGCGCTCGCGCAGGACGAAGCAGATCGCCGTCACGGCGGCCGCGGCGGTGGCCGCCCAGGGCCCCCATGAGCCGGCGCCCTCGTCCACGAACAGCGTCGGCGTGAGGAGTGCGAGCACGATCGTCGCCGTGCCCAGCAGTATCCCGGGGACGTCGAGCGGGTCGCGGTGGAGGTCGGCCGGGTCGTCGGCGGCGATGCCGGAGCGCACGCCGAGGAACGCGAGCACGGCGATCGGCACGTTCACCAGCAGCAGGGCCTGCCAGGGCACGATCGCCAGCACGAGGCCGCCCGCCGTCGGGCCGATCGCGAGCCCGACCAGGCCGACGGTCGAGATGAGGGTCACTGCGCGCACGCGCAGGCCGTCCTCGTCGAACAGCCGGAACGCCAGCGCCATCGATCCCGGGGTTGTCATCGCCGCGGCGACCCCCATCGTCGCCCGGACGGCGATCAGCTGCTCGGCGGTGGTGACCGCGGCGGTCGCCAGGCTCGCCACGCCGAGCAGGACCAGCCCGATCAGCATGATCCGCCGCCGGCCGAACCGATCGGCGATCGCGCCGAACGCCAGCATCAACCCGCCGAACACGACCGCATAGGCGCCCGTCACCCACTGCAACGCGATCGTCGAGGCGTGCAGCTCGCGTCCGATCACGGGCAGCGCGACGTTCAGGATCGAGTTGTCCAGCATCTCGAAGAGGAACACCGCCGACAGCCCCGCCAGCGCGACCCACGCCTCCCGCAGCGACCGGGGAGTACGAGCAGCCATCTCATTCATGGAGGACTCCCTTCACGTCGTGATCCCGACGGGGACCCTGATCAGGGCAATCCGGCCGCTCGCGCGGGCCGTGGTCGCTGTGGAGCGCGGCCCGCTGGGGGGTTGCTCCGGCGACAATGACAGTGGTCTGTTCGAAGGACACGCCACTAGGTTATGCGACTAAGTTAAGTGACACAAGAAAGTGAGGTCGGGATGCCCAGGACCGGAGCGCGAGGCGGACCGCAGACGCGCGCGAAGATCTCGGAGGTCGCGACCCGGCTGTTCCTCGAACGCGGATTCGACACGGTCACGGTCACCGAGGTCGCGCGGGAGGCCGGGGTCTCGGCCGTGACGGTCTTCAAGCACTTCCCGCGCAAGGAGGACCTCCTGCTGGACCGCGAGGTCGACGCCGTCGGGCTCCTGCGCTCAGCGGTACACGACCGCGCCCCGGACGCCGGGGTGCTCCAGTCCCTGCGCGATACGGCGTTCCGTCTCTTCGAGGAGCGCCACGCCCTGTCCGGCCTCAAGGAGGGGTCCGCCCCCTTCTTCCGGACCGTCGCGGCCTCGCCCACGCTGGTCGCCCGCGCCAGGGAGATCGCCTCCGACCTCCAACAGACTCTCGCCGGCGAGCTCGAACACGACCCGCTCTTCGACGGCGACGCCTCTTTGCTCGCCGCCTTCTTCATCGCCGGCTACACCGTCGTGCTGGTGGAGACCGCCCGGCGCCTGATCGCCGGCGACCCGGCCGACACCGTCGCAGACGACCACCGCGCCCGCCTGGAGCGCCTGTTCGACGCCCTCAGCAACGGAGTCGTGCCCCGGCCGTGAGGATCACCGCCGCACTGCCCGCATCCGCCAGGAACTCGTGGGGAGGTTCGGCGAGGAGATCGCCTACGAGATCCGGCTGACCGGTGCGACCAGACCCCGGATCGGCAGTCCGACCTGGGAGCCGCTCCCGGCTTCGGCAGGCAAGGCGTAACGGCGCGTGGTGTCGGGGGGAATCGGCGATCACGATGGGGTTCTTGCCGTCGCGGATGAGCTGGGAGGCGAAGGTGTGGCTTCTGTCCGTAGTGGCTGTGTGCGGTTGTGTTCGTGTGGCGATCGAGCAGGTGACTTCCCATCGGGGTGTTCGCGCTGGGGATCGTCGCTCGTGTTGCGCTTCCGGGCGGATCGTGTGATGCAGATCGCTAGCTTGGGGTGCTCGTAGAGCAGGTTGTCGGTGGTGCCTGCGATCGTGTCCTGCATGGGCGAGCCGGTCGAGCGAGTGGATGAACGGGACCGCGTGCTGGGAGTCGTGGATCGCGCAGAGGCGGAGCGTCGGCGATGGATGCATCGGATCGCGACGACGATCTGTCGCGATCCGATGCGGCGGATCCTGGTGCTGCGCCGAGCGGAGCGACACACTCGCTTTCTCGGCCACTATGACGTGATGGTCGGCGGTGCCGTGGATGTGGGCGAGTCGTATGAGGACGCGGCAGCCCGCGAGCTGTCCGAGGAGTTGAGCGTCGGCGTCCCGGTGCGTTTCATGTTCAAGTTCCTGTGCCGGGATGGGGTCAGCCCTGTCTGGTTCGGGGTGCACGAGGCCGTGATCACCGAGCCATTGGTTCCAGATCCGTCCGAGATCGGTTGGCATGCCTGGCTCACAGAGCTCGAACTGCGGGAGGTCGTAGACCGATGGCCTTTCGTTCCCGGTGGGCGAGAGGCGTTGCGCCGATATCTGGTATTCGGGAACGAGGGCCGGCCGTCGGCTGGCTGATCGGCGGCATCATGTCGAGTGGGTGGCTCGGCCGAATGGCCCGATTCCCTCAGCCCGGGCTGGCAGCCGACACGTACTCGGGTGTCGCGGTTGTGCTGGCGGCGGAGCTGGAGGGGCGTCTGGGCCCTTCGGGTAGACGTATGACGAGAAGACTCCGAAGCCGTACTTCGCCCGCTGGGCCTACAACGCCTCATAGTCGCCGGCTCTGCGCTTGCGCTCCCCGTCGGTCATGGGATCTTCTTGTGGCACGTAGGCGATGTATCTGAAGCCCTTCTGCTTCATGCAGTCCGCCTTGACGGATTCGAACTGGCGTCTCTTCTCCTGTGCCGTCGCGGCCGACGTCGAGGGAGGTGAAGCGCCCTTCCCAGCCGGCTCGGCGTCGGCCCCGCAGCCGCTGAGCACGATCGTCGCAGCCAGGGTCAAGGCGGTCCTTCTGATGGTGTTCATGGTCGGTTTCCCCGTATTTCAACGTCACGCGCGCACGCGACGGCCGAGGCTTCCGCCCGGCGCGCGTGATCTGCTTCTTCCGTGGCTCGCGTAGGAGCCGGCTACCGTCCGATCCGGCAGGTCGTGCGGGTCCTGCCGCAAGCGGCCCTTGCGGCTAGCGCCGACCACTGCCGCAACAGTCGCCCGCCTGGACGTGCTGTTTGCCTGTCCTCCCGTGCCCGGCCGAAGGCAGTGGACGCGACTATGGCGATCAGCGCCAATGTGGATCTTTCTGGCATGCCCGGCGACAATACTCTGTTCAATGAAGTATGGTCAATCGCGGCAGTCTCGACGCCCCCGCTCGGGTTGTGCGACCAGCCCTGAACTCAGGTCCGCCCTCGATGCGGGCCGAGCGTCTCAGAAGCCCCGTGGGCGTCCTCGACCGTCGTGGCACGTATCGGCGTCACCGTTCGGCAGCGCGGTGCCTCCGACAGCCAGTAGACAGCGGGTAAGCGAGAAGTCCCTCCGGATGCCGTGATCATCGACGGTTTCTGGGACCTGGTTGAGCGCTCCGCGGCGGAGACCGGCACCCGGCAGGCGCGAGTGGAATGGCTCGAGAATCACCTCTCCGGTCTGTCCGCTGATGAGATCGTGGACTACGACGTCTGGTTCACGATCTGCCGCAACCGCGCCTGTTCCTGGGACATGTACGCGGCCTTCTACTTCACCACCGGCTACGCATCGTCCGACGGATTCGAGTATTTCGCGGACTGGCTGATCAGCCTGGGCCGAGAGGACTTCGAAAAGGCCGTCGACCGTCCCGATCGCATTCTCGAGCTGTCGGCCATGCAACAGCTCGATGAGCTGTCGCGTAATTACCGACACGAGCGGACAAGCATGTCAAGGGACGGCCGGCCTGATGGCGAGGAATGGGATTTCGGCGATGAGGCCGAGTTCACGCGCCGGCTCCCGTGGGCTCGCCTACCACTACGGCGTCAATGACGACCCGGACAAAAAGGTCTCCGAATGGTGGCCGCGATTTATGCATCGAGGCGGAGAAAGAACCCGCATCTGGTCGTTCTCCCGCGGGGCGGACGGCACGATGCAGGGTCAGATCGCGCCCTTCCTGAGCAAAGCCGATCGTCTCTTCCTGCGCTACGGGACGCTGCCGCCCGACGCCTGCCCCATGCATGGATGAGTGTGTCCGTCAGAGAGGGTCCTCTTCATGACCGAAGCGCCTGCTACCGGCTTGTTGCGCCAGGTCGGGATCCGGCGCGCCACGGGGAGCCGGATGTGACTGCTACACCGTTCTCCCAGCACCGGGGCCGGAATTGCTCCTGCACGCGAGTGCAGGAGCGTGGACGCTCGGGTCACCAACCCGCCGCGGTGCAGAATTCGTCCCCTACGCCCGGAGCCGTTGGCCAAGGGTCGTAGCAGGCTTTCCATGGTCCTCCTTGGCGGCCGACTGTGGCGGTGTCGTAATTGCCGTTCCGGGGGATGTTCACCACGGCGGTCTTGGTGCCGGCGGCGCTTCTGAGGAATAGCTGGTCGCCTTCGAAGGCGCCTACCGCTTGCCCGTGATAGCCGTTCCTTGTTCCACCGGTGCCGTCGCAGTACCAGAGCCGTAACGACCCTCCGTGTGTGTCGGCGACCACGTGGCAGGGAGCCAGGGCGGCTCCGGCCGTCGCCGGGGTCGCGAACAGCGCGGCTCCTCCGATGATCACAGAGGTGGCCGCGAGAACGAGTTTGCCGATCCGCATCCGCACTCTCCTGTTTCGCGGGTTTCGGTTGGGACGGTGGGGGATGAGCCAGGCGTTCGTGACCGCGATATGCCGGGTGGCGATGCTCGCCTCGCATTCTTTCGCCGGCTTCGGCTGAAAGAGAGTCTGGCTGATGGCGATCAATGGGCGACAGGTCATGGACCGGACATTCACCGGACATTTTCCCGCCACCGGAATTATCCGGTTCCCATTTTCGCGGCCACGCCTATGCTCGGCTTCATGACGGACACGGAGAAAGAGGCGGTCTTAAGCCTGCAGCGGCAGTTCGACGAGGCCGAGCTGGCCGCGGACGCCGACCGCTTGCGCGAGTTGCTGGCCGACGACTTCCAGTCGATCGGTCCCAAGGGGTACGTGCTCGACAAGGAGCAGTGGATCGGCCGTCACGCCCAGTTCGAGTACCACGCCCTGGACGCCAGCCGGATCGACATCCGGATGTATGGCGACGCCGCGATCGTCCGCAACGTGCAGAGCAACAAGGCGACCTCGCACGGCCGGCCGGTGGCGCTGCGGGTGCGGGTGTCCCAGGTGTGGGTGAAGCAGGAGGGCTCGTGGCGGTTGGCGGGCATCCAGTTCAGCCCGATGGCGGACGACGCGTAGCGATGACCGGATCCCGGCGGTGGGTCGCCCTCTCCGTCGTCTCCGTGGCTCAGCTGATGGTGGCCCTGGACGCGACGATCATGAATATCGCGTTGCCCTCGGCGCAGCAGGCTCTGCATCCGTCCGACGCCGACCGGCAGTGGGTGGTGACCGCGTACACGCTGGCCTTCGCGGGCCTGTTGCTGCTGGGCGGGCGGATCGCCGACTACCTCGGACGCAAGCGGGCCTTCCTGTCCGGGCTGGCCGGGTTCATGGCCGCCTCGGCCATCGGGGGTGCAGCGGTGAACTTTCCCATGCTGGTCGCGGGCCGGGCGTTGCAGGGCGCCTTCGCCGCGGTGCTGACCCCGACCGCGCTGTCACTGCTGGCCGTGACGTTCACCGAGCCGAAGGAGCGGGCCAGGGCGTTCGCGGTCTACGGCGCGATCGCCAGCGGCGGGGGAGCGGTCGGGCTGCTGGCGGGCGGTCTGCTGACGGAGTTCGCGTCGTGGCGCTGGTGCCTGTACGTGAACATGATCATCGGGCTGGCGGCCGGCCTGGCCGGGCTGTGGGTGCTGGCCGATGGCGAGTCCCAGGGCAGGCAGCGCTTCGACGTGCCCGGCGTGCTGCTGGTGACGAGCGGGCTCGTCGCCGTGGTGTACGCGTGCACGCAGGCGGTTGCGGCCGGATGGGGAGCGGCTCAGGTGATCGTCCCGCTCGGGGCGGCCGTGCTGTTGCTGGCGTCGTTCGTCCTGTGGGAGTCGCGGGCCGCTCAGCCGCTGCTGCCCCTGCGCCTGTTGTGGGAGCGCAACCGGGGTGGCGCCTGCGTGGCCTCGGGGCTGGCGATCGTCGGGCTGTTCGGCATGTCGCTGCTGCTCACGTACCACTTTCAGGCGGTATTGGGCTACTCGCCGTTCCAGGCGGGGCTGGCCTTTCTGCCCATGACGCTGGCGGTGGCGGCCAGCGCGTTCGGAATCGCCAGTCCGTTGCTGCCGCGGGTGCCCGCGCGGCTGCTCATCGTACCCGGGCTGCTCGTCACGGCCACCGGCCTGCTGCTGCTCACCGGGCTCACTCCCGAGAGCGACTACCTCACCGTGATCGTGCCGGCCGAGGTGCTGCTGGGCGGGGGGATCGGCTGTGTCATCACCCCTGGGTTCAGCGTCGTGACCCAAGGCGTCGACCGCCGGGAGGCCGGCGTGGCCTCGGCCATGGTCAACACAGCCCAGCAGATGGGTGGCTCGCTCGGCGCCGCGCTGCTCAACACGGTCGCCACCGCGGCCACCGCCGCCTCTCTGCGCGCGGGCCTTCCGCAGGCGCGGGCGCTGGTCCACGGGTACACGACCGCGACGGCATGGGGAGCGGGGGTCCTGCTCCTGGCCGCCGCGCTGGCGGCCCTGCTGATCAACATACCCGTCCCGGAGGCTCACGCCAGGCAGCGGTAGAGCGTCGCGGCGCGGTGGGTGACACGCTGGAACAACCCCTGGCAGGTGGTGGTCGTCTAGCGCAGGGTCGCGATGCCGGCCAGGAAGATGTCGACGCCGGAGAGGAACTGTTCGCGGTCGTCGTGCTCGCGCAGCTGCGTCGCCGCTCTCACCACGAACGGGTACTTGCCGGGGTCCAGCTGCGACCATTGTGCGGCTACGGTGGCCAGGAGGGCCGAACGGTCCGCCTCACTGGAGGCAAGGACCCGGGCGTTCGCGGCATTCTGCCCGGCGACACCGAGCACGTAGTTCACGAGCGCGCCCGCAGCATCGAAAAGTGCATGCTCGGGAACGCCGAGCGCATCGAGCAGCCTGCCGATGCACTCGTAGATCTCCAGCAGCGCGGGACGCCACGGCTCCCGGGAGAGTTGAGCGCCGACCCAGGGGTGCGCGTCGATCGCGTCAAACAGGCCCAATGCGACAGTACGCAGAGCTTCCCGCGGCTCCGTATCGATGACCACGCCGGTCATCACGCCGGCCATGACGTCGGCGGTGGCCGCCGCGAGCAGGTCGCTCTTGTTCGCGACATGGTGGTAGATCGCCCCGTAGCCGGTGCTCAGGCGAGTGGTGAGCGCACGGAAGGTCAGCGCGGTCTCGCCGTCGGCGTCGAGGATCTCGGTCGCGGCCTTGACGATCAACTCCTTGGACAGCCCGTCCGTGCGCCGCGGGGTCCGCTGAGCCTTGTTCGCCATGGTCGCATTATCGCATGTTTGGATCGTCGATCCAAAGTCGTGCTAGCTTGATTGGATCGTCGATCCAAACCCCTCTGGAGGGAACACCATGACGACCCCGGTGACGATCATCGGTGCCGGCCTCGGCGGTCTGGTGCTGGCCCGCGTCCTGCACGTACACGGCATCCCCGTCACGGTCTACGAGGCGGAGCCCTCACCGGCCGCGCGCCGTCAGGGCGGGATGCTCGACATCCACCCCTGGAACGGCCAACCGGCGCTCGAGGCGGCCGGCCTGATCGAGGGGTTTCGCGAGCTCGTTCTGGAGGGCCGCGAGTCCTACCGGGTCCTCGACCGAAAGGGGACCGTGCTGCTCGACCGGCCCGACGACGGCACGGGCGAGCGTCCCGAGGTGCAGCGCGGCGAGCTGCGGCAGCTGCTGCTCGACTCACTTCCGAACGGCATCGTCCGGTGGGGGTGCAAGGTGACCGGCGTGCAGACACTGGACGAGGGCCGCTACACGGTGGGCCTGGCCGACGGCACCACCGTCGTCACGAGTCTGCTCGTCGGCGCGGACGGCGCGTGGTCGCGGGTTCGTCCGCTGCTCTCGGGCGCCACCCCCGAGTACGTCGGCGTCTCGGTCATCGAGACGTTCCTGTTCGACGGTGACACCCGCCATCCCGCCGCCGCGAAAGCGGTTGGCGCCGGATCGCTGTTCGCGCTCACGCCGGGTAAGGGAATCCTGGCTCATCGCGAGAGCGGCGGAACCCTGCACAGCTACGCGCAGCTGGTGAAACCACAGGACTGGCTCGCCGGCATCGATCTCACCGATGCCGCAACCGTGACCGCGCGTGTCGTCGAGGAGTTCGACGGCTGGGCTCCCGAGCTCACCGCCCTGATCACCGACAGCGACACCCCGCCGGTCCTGCGCCGCCTCTTCACCCTGCCGACCGGACACCGCTGGAATCGAACATCGGGTGTGACCCTGCTCGGCGACGCCGCCCACCTCATGCCCCCGAACGGCGAAGGCGCCAACCTGGCCATGCAGGACGGCGCCGCACTCGGCCAGGCCATCGCCGCCCGCCCCGACGACATCGAGGCCGCACTCGCCGGGTACGAACAAGCCATGTTCACGCGCGCCGCCGCCGTAGCCGCAGACGACGACATCTACACGATCATGTTCGGCGACGACGCACCCCACAGCATGGTCGCCATGCTGACCGGAGCCGAGCAGGGTTCATGAACTACGGCGCCCTGCGGTGTGGGAGGCGTCGCGATGCATCCCCGAATCGGGGGTCGAACGCATCATCGGAGCGTCGGTCCTAGGAAGACCGCTCCGTTCCTCGACCATCGAGGGCGATGGCAGTGTGAAGGCCCGTCCGAACGAGGAAGAGCGGTGATCAGGCGATGAAGGCGGTGCGGTTCCACGAGTACGGCGGGATCGATGTCCTGCGGGTGGAGGAGGTGGAGCGTCCGGTGCCCGGCCCCGGGCAGGTGCTGGTCGAAGTCCGCGCGGCCGGGATCCAGCCCGGCGAGGTGATGATCCGGCAGGGCGCGCGGCACGAGCGCTGGCCGGCGACGTTCCCCTCCGGGCAGGGCAGTGATCTGGCCGGACTCGTGGTGGAGGTCGGTCCGGAGGTGCGCGGTGTCGCGGTGGGCGACGAGGTTCTCGGTTTCACTCACAAGAGGGCGAGCCACGCGGAGTTCGTCGTGGTGGAGGATGTGCAGCTGACCCCGCGTCCGAAGGGGCTGTCCTGGGAGGTGGCCGGGTCGTTGTACGTGGCCGGCACGACGGCGTACGCCACCGTGTTCGCGGTCGACCCCGGGCCGGGCGACACGGTCGTCGTGTCCGGTGCGGCGGGTGGCGTCGGGTCCCTTGCGGTACAGCTCGCGCGGCGGCGCGGCGCCACGGTGATCGGCCTGGCGAGCGAGCCGAACCACGCTTGGTTGAAGGATCGCGGTGTCGTTCCCGTCGCGTACGGGGAGGGTGTGGCCGAGCGGATCCGGGGAGCCTGCGGCGGGAAGGTCGACGCTTTCATCGACACGTTCGGCGACGGCTACGTGGAGCTGGCAGTGGAGCTGGGCGTGCGGCCCGAGCGGATCAACACGATCCGCGACTGGCAGGCCGCGGCCAAGGTCGGTGCGCGTACCGACGGAGAAGGCGCCGCGGCGTGCGCGGTCGTGGTCGGCGAGCTGGCCCGGCTTGCCGCGCGTGGGGAGCTCGAAGTGCCGATCGCCCGCACCTACCCACTGGAGCAGGTACGGGACGCATACCACGAGCTGGAACAGCGGCACACTCACGGCAAGATCGTGCTCCGTCCCTAGCGGAGGGAAGGCGAGCCGTTCGCCCCCAGGGTTGACCTTGACCTTAGGTCAGCGTGCACGCTGAACGGGTGACCGACCTGAACTCCACCTGGACCGGCATGGTGCCGGTCGACGACACCACGCTGGCCGTGACCGACACCGGTGGGCCCGGCCGGCCCGTGGTCTACCTCAATGGACAGTTCGCCACGCAGTCGTACTGGCGTCGCGTCATCGCCGAACTCGGCGGTGAATACCGGCACATCACCTACGACATGCGAGCCCGCGGCCGATCGAGGCGTTCGGCGGCGGCCGCCTCGTTCGAGGCGCACGTCCGTGACGTCGACGCCGTCCTCAAGGCGAGGGGCGTTGACCGGCCGCTGCTGGTCGGCTGGTCCTACGGCGCGCCGGTCGCGCTGCACTGGGCCTGCCGGAACCCGGACCGCGTCCTGGGCGTGGTGTCCGTGGACGGCGCGTACCCGCACGGCTGGACCGACACCGTCACCCCGGAACGGATCCGAGGGCTGTTCCGCCGGTGGGGCTGGCTGTTTCCGATGCTCCGCCCCCTGCACTTGTGCGCGAAGATGTCCGTCGAGGAGCATGCCCAGAGCAACATCGAGCTCATCGAGATCTGCGCCGCCCTCGGCCCGGTCCTGGACGGTGTGACCTGTCCGGTCCGGTACGTGGTCGCCACGGGTGCCAACCTCGGCGGCAGCCGGGAGGAGATGGAACAGATGCGCGCCACCCTCGACCCGGTGCTCGCCCGCAACCCGAACATCAGGATGAGCGCGAAGGTCGCCGGCAACCACGGCAACATGCTGCGCAAGGACTTCCGCGCCGTCGCCGACGCGGTTCGCGAACTCGCCGGCACCCCACGATCGGTCGGCTGAGCAGATGACCGGCGGTGTCACGATCGGCCAGGCGGCGGCATTCGCCGGCGTCACGGTGAAAACCATCCGGCACTACCACAAGCACGGCCTGATCGACGAACCCCGCCGCGACAGCTCCGGCTACCGCCGCTACGGATCGGCCGACCTGCTGCGGCTGGTCCAGATCCGGACGCTGGCCGCCGCCGGAGTGCCGCTCGCCGAGATCGGGGCCATACTCGACGCCGACCCCGACCGGTTCGCCGCCGCGCTCGTCGACGTCGAACGGCGCCTCACCGACCGGATCGACGATCTGATCGCGCGGCGCGACACGCTGCGCCGGCTCGCCACCGGCGACCGGGCCCTGCTGCCCGACCGCGTTCTCACGAAGCTGGACAGGGTGGCCGCCGAGCTGGGCTTCACCCCGGACGACGTGACGATGGCCCGGGAGGGCCTGGTGCTGATCAGGGCCCTGGTGCCGGAAGGCTTCGACGACTATGTCACCAAGGTCGAGCGCGCCCTCGACGACCCTCAGTACGTCTCCTTGGTCAAGCGCCTGTGGTGTGCCGCCGAGTGGGAGCCGGACGACCCCCGGGTCGACGAACTCGCCACAGCCATGGCCGACCACTTCCTCGCCCACCCCTCGCTGCTGCCGATCCCGGCCGGACTCCGGGCCCGCGACGACGGCGCGATTCGCTACAGCCTGCTCAGCCACCACGGACAAGAGCGGAAGCCGGCCTGGGCTCGGCTGGATGAGTTGTTCGAGACAAGAATGCGCTCGGCCGGCATCGACCTCCCGTAGCGGACTCCCCGGCGCTCATGAAACCGACGAGCGTGGCGAGGGCCCCATCCCGGCGAAGAGAGCGTCGAGGATCCGGTCGACATACTCATAGGTCAGTTGTTCCTGAGTGATCAGGAGCTGGAAGTACAGCGGGCCGGACAGGATCGCCATCGCCAGGTCGAGGTCGAAGCCGGGTGACAGCTGGCCCTGGTCGCGAGCCGCTTTCAGCCGGGCGACGGTCCTGTCCGCCTGCGGGGTGATGAAGCGCTCGTTGAGTGCGGCGGCGACCTCGGGATTGTGCTGGGCCTCACTGATCAGGGCCTTGTACAAGGGGCCGAAGGGTGGCGTGGCCAGCAGGTCGACGGCCGCGCGGATCTGCGCGCGCAGGTCGGCGACGATGTCGCCGGTGTCGGGATAGTCCAGGCCGGGCTCGTTCAGCGACAACAGCGAGTCGAGCAGCAGGGCGCCCTTGGACGACCATCGGCGGTAGATGGTCTGCTTGCTCGCGCCCGCACGGGCGGCAACCGCTTCAATGCTCAGTTTGGCGTAGCCGATCTCCTGGCCGAGCTCCAGCGTGGTCCGCATGATGGCCTCGGTCCGGTCGGCGCCGCGGCGATGGGGCGTGTCGGTCATGCCGACACCTTATCGGTACGGTACGTGCCGTACTTGACATCAGAAGCCCCACTTGGACATCATCCTATCGGCACGGTGCGTTCCGTACCGATAAGAGCCGCCAGGCCCAATACCTCTTCGGGAAAGAAGACGATTTTTGATGCCCATTCCTGCCGACCCGACCGTGGTGCATCCCATGCCCGAGCAGCCGCGGGTGGTGCTGCTGAGGCCTCTTGTCACCTCGCCGCTGATCGAGGTCGGAGAGTTCTCCTACTACGACGACCCGGATGACCCAACCGCCTTCGAGACCCGCAACGTGCTGTACCACTACGGGCCGGAAAAGCTGGTCATCGGGAAGTTCTGCGCGCTGGGCGAGGGCGTGCGATTCATCATGAACGGCGCCAACCACCGCATGGACGGGCCCTCGACGTTCCCTTTCCCGATCATGGGCGGCTCCTGGGCCGAGCACTTCGACCTCATCACCGGTCTGCCCGGACGGGGTGACACCGTGGTCGGCCACGACGTCTGGCTCGGCTACCGGGCCACGGTGATGTCCGGCGTCCGCATCGGCCACGGAGCGATCATCGCCTCCGGGGCCGTGGTCGTCGACGACGTCCCTGACTACGGCATCGTCGGCGGCAACCCGGCCCGGCTCATCCGCCGCCGCTACAGCGACGCCGACATCGACCGTCTCCTCGCTCTTGCCTGGTGGGACTGGCCGCTCCAGCACATCACCGAGCACATCCGCACGATCATGTCCGGCAGCATCGACGACCTGGAGAAGGTGGCCGCTACTTGGGAGTCGAGTCGTCATGAGTGACCCGCAGGTGGAGCACACCGTGCAGGCGAAGTTCGAGATCGTTGAGTTCGACGAGAGCGTGTATGACGAGCACGCCGAGGGACCCAAGCTGACCCGGGTAACGATCCGCAAGCGCTACCACGGCGTGATCGAAGGAACGGGTGTCGCCGAGGTGCTGACGGCCCAAGGCGACGCCGGCGGTGGTTACGTCGCCTCGGAGCGAATCGAAGGCACGCTCGACGGCCGCCAGGGCACCTTTGTCATCCAGCACTGGGGGCTGGCCGATGGAGCCGAACAGAGCAGCGAAGGGAGCATCGTCCCGAACTCCGGGACGGGAGAGCTCGCCGGGATCGCCGGTCGGGCGATGGAGCGCGAGTTCCAGGTGCTCACGCTGGTCTACACGTTGTGAGATCACTCGAGCCGGATCCTGGCTCGCGGTTGCGACATCTGACCTCCGTTTCACAGTTCCAGCACTTCGGAATCGAGCTATCGGCATGCCTGCTTCGGCCCATCCCAACCCGTTCACCGGCTGGCTTCGCCGCCAGGCCGTCCCGCTCACCCACCTCGACCCTGAGGCGCCGCTCGACGATCTGGAGCCGGTACGCGACATCATCGGCGGCGCCCGCGTCGTCGCGATCGGTGAGAACTCCCACTTCATCAACGAGTTCTCACTCATGCGCCGGCGCATCCTGCGATTCCTGGTCGAACACTGCGGTTTCACCGTCCTGGCCTTCGAGTACGGCTTCAGCGAAGGCTTCCCCCTTGACGCCTGGGCCCAGGGGGAGGGGACGGATGATGATCTGTCGGCCCATCTCGCCGAGGCGATCCCTGTGGGAGTCGATGAGCCGCTGCGCTGGATGCGCCGGCACAACGCCACGGCCGGGGTGCCGGTACGTTTCGCCGGGATCGACATCCCCGCGGCCGGTGGATCCCTGCTTCCCGCGCTGGCCCCGGTCGCCGGCTACCTCCGCGAGATCGATCCCGAAACCCTCCCGGCGGTCCACGCGGCGATGCGGATGGCCGAGTCGTTCGCCGGTGCCTCCGCGGCCTCGGCCGCGCCGGCCTGGACGCGCCTGGCCACCGCCGAGCAGGACGCTCTCAGCGCTGTCCTGATGCGCCTGCTCATCCGGTTCCGCGCCGTCGAAGCGCTGTACGTCTCCCGTGGCGATCAGCACAGCTATGACATCGCCCTGCGTCGCATCGAGGCCGCCTGCCACGCCGACTACGGCTTCCGTGCCATGGCCGGCCTGTACGCCGGGACCGGGCTGACCGCCGACACCTCGGCCCGCGACGTCTACATGGCCGGGTCGGTCCTGTGGCACCTGGAGCGCCTCGAACCCGGGGCCCGCATCGTGCTGGCGGCTCACAACGCCCACCTCCAGAAGGTGCCGATCTCCTTCAACGGTCACCTCACGGGGCTCCCGATGGGACAGCACCTGCAGCGCGTTCTCGGCGACGAGTACTTCGCCCTCGGCCTGACGAGCACCGCCGGACACACAGCCGACATGCGCCCTGACGAGAACACGCGCTTCGGTTTCGCCATCGACAACACGGCGTTGGAGGCACCCGAGCCGGGAAGCGTCGAAGCCGCCTTCGCGGATGCCGGCCTGGGGCTCAGCATCGCCGACCTCCGCCGGGCACGCCGAGAGGCCGTTGCCCCGGGTCCCGATCGCATCCGGATACAAAGCGCCTACTTGCACACCCCCGTCCTCGACGCGTTCGACGGCATCCTCAGCACCCCGACCTCCACCGTCGCCGACGACGTGGAAAGCTGAATCGTCCAGAACCTGCAGAAACAGGGAGTAACGAGATGCGTGTATCACTGACAACGACGGATTGTGAGGGAGTCACCCGATGATGAACACCGATGTGATCATTGTGGGCGCCGGTCCGACCGGCCTGATGCTGGCCGCCGAGCTGCGCTTGGCCGGAGTGCGTCCACTGGTGCTGGAGCGGCATCCGCAGCGCCGGGACACTCCGAAGGCAGGTGGTCTCGGCGGGCAGATCCTGGAGTTGCTGCGCTACCGGGGCTTGCTGGAACGGTTCGAAGCGGCCTGCACCGGCCCTGTTCCGGCTCCCCGCTTCCCCTTCGGCGGTGTGCACCTGGACTTCACCCAGCTGGCAGATCCCCCGTTGCACGCCCTGCCGCTCCCGCAACAGCTGCTTGAGCGGCTGCTCGACGAACGCGCCGGCGAGCTCGGCGTCGACGTCCGCCGTGGGCACGAGGTGGCCGGGGTGAGCCAGGACGAGGCCGCGGTGAGCGTGGACGTGCACGGCCCGGACGGGCCGTACCGGGTGATCGCCCGCTACCTGGTGGGGTGTGACGGCGCGCGCAGCCGGGTCCGCGACTGGGCCGGCATCGGCTTTCCCGGCACCATCTATCCGGAGGTCAACCGGCTGGCCCAGGTCACCTTGCCCGAGAAGGTGACCGTGCTCGGCAACGGCGATCTCGACGTGCCCGGCTTCGGCACTGTCCGCGCGGGTTTCACCCGGACCGACCGTGGTCTGTTCGGCGTCGGCTCCTCGCCCGGCTCCCAGGCCGTCTCGCTCTACACCATCGAGGACGAGAGCACCGAGTACGACGACGACGTCCCGATGACGGTCGCCGAACTGCAGGACAGCGTCCGTCGCGTGCTCGGCGTGGAGCTGCCCGTGGGAGAGGCGCTCCGGCTGTCGCGCTTCACCTTCAAGGCCCGGCAGGCCGAGCGCTACCGTGAGGGGCGGATCCTGCTGGCCGGCGATGCGGCGCACCTGTTCCCCGCCACCGGGGTGGCGCTCAATGCCGGCATGCTGGATGCGGTCAACCTGGCCTGGAAACTGGCCGCGGACCTCCACGGCTGGGCGCCGACCGGCCTGCTGGACACCTACCACAGCGAACGCCACCTCGCCGGCGCCCGTACCATGCTGCACACCCGAGCCCAGGTGGCACTACGGCGCGGGCACGACGCGGCCGCCGAAGCACTGCGGGAGGTCTTCCAGGAACTCCTGGCCGACGAGCAGCCGTTGCGCCGCATGGGAGCGCTGGTCGCCGGCACCGACATCCGCTACCCGATGCCCGGCTCCGACCACCACCCCCTCGCCGGCGCCTTCGCCCCCGACCTCACCCTCCACACCGGCCAGGGCAAGACCAGCGTCGCCGAACTCCTGCACCCCGCCCGGCCGATCCTCCTCGACCTCGCCGACCGCCCGGACCTGCGCGAAGCCGTCCAAGGCTGGCGGCATCGCGTCGACATCCACACCGCCAAGACCGACGCTCGGCCGGCGGACGCCCTGCTGATCCGCCCGGACGCCCACATCGCCTGGGCCGCGACCATCGACGAACCCACCGGCACCGCCGCGCCCGCCCTGCGCGAAGCACTCTCCGGCTGGTTCGGCGCACCCTGATCATGCCCTGCGAGGCCGACGACTCCCGGCCGTGAGGCGAGGGCGGCCGACCGGAGCCGGGTTAGTGTTTCGCGCTCGGGCGGAGCCGGTCGGCGATGGAGGCGATCAGCTCGTAGGACCGGCGGCGATCCGCGTGGTGGTAGAGGGGAGTGGTGATCATGAGCTCGTGGGTGCCGGTGTCGTCGAGCACCGATTGCAGGTGCTCGATCACCGTGGCCGGGCCTCCGACCAGGACGCCATCCGAGCGGGCGGCGATTTCGGCGCGATCGTCGTCGGTGTAGGGATATGCTGCCGCGTCCTCGGGGCTCGGCAGCAGGATGCGGTTCCCCCGGACCCGGCTGAGCACCTTCAAGCGGGTGGACCCGGCGAGCCATTCGGCGCGTTCGTCGTCCTCGGCGGCGATGACGGACACGCTGACCAGCGTCGTCGGTGTCGCGGCATGGTCCGAGGGGCGGAACTGCTCCCGGTAGCTGCGCATGGCGTCCATCGCCATCTGCGCGTTGAGGTGGTGGGCGAAGGCGTAGGGCAGGCCGAGTTCGGCGGCGAGGTCGGCGCTGCTGGTCGTGGAGCCGAGCAGCCACAGCGACGGTACGTTGCCGCCGAGGACGGGAATCGCTTTGACCTGTGCGTCCTGGGGCGGATCCAGGTAGGCCCGGAGCTCGTCGAGTTGCTGGCGGAAGGTCTTCACGGTCCGGTCCCGCTCGGGACGGACCGCTTCCACGGCCGGTCGAGGGCCGCCCGGGGCACGGCCCAGGCCGAGGTCGATCCGTCCCGGGTGGAGGGCGGCCAGCGTGCCGAACTGCTCGGCCACCACGATCGGAGCGTGGTTGGGCAGCAGCACCCCGCCCGCGCCGACGCGCAGGTGCTGCGTGGCGTCGGCGAGGTGGCCGATGAGGACGGCGGGGGCGGAGCTGGCGACGCCGCGCATGCCGTGATGCTCGGGGACCCAGTAGCGGTGAAGGCCCAGCACGTCGGCCAGCTTCGCGAGATCCACCGTGTTGTGCAGCGCCTGCCTCGGTGTGGACCCCTGAACGATCGGTGAGGTGTCCAGCACCGAAATGCGTACGTCAGCCTGCCGGCACCCGCGCATGCTCGTCCTCTCCGGTCCTGCCACAGCCATTCGTCTCCAGCGCAGTATGGCGCGGGGGAGGGTGGGAGAAGTGCCCCCGAAGGCAGTGCTGGTGGGCTGGATTCCGGGACAACGTTCGAGCCCGGCCGGGCGGCCCTGGACCTCACCGGCCGCGATCGACGCCGTCGCCGTCGCGTCGCACCTGCCGGTCCCGCGCTGAGCGGCGGCGGTGGCCCGGGATGCGGGAATCAGCCGGTGGACGCCGCGTAACCGGCCGGAGCGACTCGTGGTGCGCCAGTCGATGGGCACCATCGGCTCAAACCGAGCGCTGCCGGTTGGGCCGAGCCGCCCAGATCATTGGGCTGTCCGGAGGTCGGGCAGCGCTCACCCCGGCTACCTCCCGGTGCCCGGTGGTCCCGTGGGCTGGTCGGCGTTGGTGGCGACGCATCGGATCGCCATGTACTGGCGCGCCGGCAAAGGGACCCGGAAGCTGCCCGAGTACGTGCCGGGCAGCGTTTCGACGGTCATGTTCCACGTGTCGATCACGTCCACCGTCCAGACCGTGCCGGGCTCCATCGTGACATCGCGATACGACGGCCGGTTGAAGCCGAAGTAGGCGATCAGGTAACGCGACGCCACGCCACCCCAAGGGGTGTCCCAATCGCTCGGCAGCGGGTCGAGCACCCCGGTCGGCGACTCCTCGATGATCCGTCTGAGAAAGGCGATCCGATCCGGACTCGAGCCGACGAGCTCGCCGCCCTTCGACCACCACAGCTCTTCGCGGTCGTTGAGATAGGTCTCCCCGTGCCCGACATAGCCGCCGCGCACCGCGCCCTCCCAGAACCGCCGGGTCATCTCCTCACCGGTGATGTTGCCCCACCCCTGGTCGATGTCTCCTTCGTAAGCGCATTCATCGATGACGACGGGTTTGTCCCACTGTTCACGCCACTGGTCGGTGTTCTCGGCGGTGCGGTACACGTCGATGCGCTGCGCACTCGCGTGAGTGATCCACGGCCGGCCGTAGTCGTAGAAGCGGAAGCAGTTGTGGATCGAGAGCAGGTGCCCGACCGGGTCCTCTTCGACGACGATCGCGGCCAGCCGCTCCCAGTCGTCGACGGTCTTCGAGAACAGCAGGTCGTACTCGTTCGCGAGCGACCACCAGACGTTCGGCAATGCCGACAATCGCCGAATCACGTACCGGACATAGCGGTCGTCTGCGGCGGTGCCCATGTCCGAGAAGCCCCAGCGGTCGTAGGCGTGGAACAGGATGACATCGGCTTCGAAGCCGATCGCGGCGAGATCCGCGATCCGGCGCTCGAAAGCGCGGAAGTAGGAGGGGTTGAAGCGGGTGTGGTCCCACCCTCCGTCGCCGTCCGGCTCGAACGGATGGAGCGGCGGCTCGTTGGCGTTGAAGAGGTACGACTTGGGAAAGATCCCCATCCGGATCTTGGTGAACGGCGACTCGGCGAGCGTGCGCAGGGTCTGTTCCTGCAGCGCCTCGCTCTGGTGGGTCCAGGCGTACGCGATCGTGCCGAGCGGCAGGTGACGCGTGCCGTCCGCGTACGAGAAGTGATAGCGGTCCGCCACCCGGACGGGCCCTCGACCGGCGCCGGCCGCCGCGGTGAGCTCGACGGTGACGCCGCCGAGGGAGGGCGTGGTCGCCTCCGTCGTGACGACCCAGCGTCCGGCCTGGTCGGGCAGCAGCCGGACGCGCCAGATCCCGTCGCCGTCGTAGAAGCCGCCGAGCCGGCGCGTCGACCCGTCGGGGGCGGTCGCGCGTGCGCGCAGGTCGACGTCGACGAACGGGTTGCCGTGGTCCGGTCCGGCGAGGGCGAGCTCCCAGGTCGCCCACACTTCGCCCGTGGCGGGTGCGGAGAGCACGCCGGCCGAGCCGCGCGGCGTACCGGCCGGCTCGTAGTGGGGATTCGGCGCGATCGCCGGCGGGTCGGAGCGCACGCGCGGGTCGCCGGCGTCGAGCGCGGCGAGCTCGCGCCACAGGTCGTCGAGCTGTGCGGGGGAGAGCCGGGCGTACGGACCGGCGGCCGTGATCTTGCCGAGGGTGCGGCGGCGCAGCTGTATGAGCAGGGGAGAGTTCACGACGCCGGGCAGAGTGCGCTGGATGACGCCGCGGGCCTCGGCGTGGTCCAGGACGTCGGCGAGCAGGCTGTCCGGTCCGAATCCCCGGCCGCTCATGCCATGCCGCCCGAAGTGCCGCCCGAAGTGCCGCCCGGGGTCCGGCACTTCGCCGAGCGGGCGCCCGGGGCGGGGAGGTCGACGTCGGGCATCCGGGTGTTCGCCTGCTCCGGCAAGGTGTCCGCGGTCTCCACCAGCCAGCGCAGCAGCACGCCGGAGAGCCGGGCCTCGACGTCGGCCAGGTCGGGGCGCCCGGCGAGGTTGTGCGCCTCGTGCGGGTCGGCCGACCGGTCGTAGAGCTCGGCGGGCTCGTACAGGCGCCACACGTACGTCCAGCGTTCGTCGCGGACGGCGGCGGCCTTGCCCACGGTCATCGGCCGCTCGTGCTGCAGCGCCGTCTTGCGGTCGTACGGGAAGCCGCTGCGCTCGAACTTCGGCTCCTCCTCGACGAGGAAGCCGCCCTCGCTGAACGCGTACTCGCGGTGCCCCACGGCGGGATCGCGCAGCACCGGAAGCAGGCTGCGGCCGAAGTGATGATGTCCAGGCTCGACCCCGGCGAGATCGAGCACGGTCGGGAAGACGTCGATCAGCTCCACCATGGCGTCGACCGCGCCGTGCGCCGGCAGCCCGCCGCCACTGATGATCACCGGGTCGCGGGTGATGCAGCTGTGCAGCGCCGACGGCCACTTCTCGACCACGCCGAAGTCGCCGAGGTACTCGCCGTGGTCGGAGAAGAACACCGTCACGGTACGTTCGGCCGCACCCGCACGATCCACGCCGTCGAGCAGGCGGCCGACATGTGAGTCGAGCCGCGAGACCATGCCCTGGTAGGTGGCCCGGAGCTCCCGCCATGCCTCGGGCGTCGCGCGGTCCGTGCCGTAGTAGTCGCGGATCCCCTGCAGGTAGGCGGGTTCGGGGCCGCTGCCCGACACCGGGTCGCCCACGGAGTCGCGATCGTGCAGGGAGAACCACGGTTCGGGGGCACGGAACGGGCAGTGCGGCGCGACCAGCGGCGCGAACAGCACCCACGGCCCGTCCGGCGGGTCGGCGAGCCACTCCTCGGCGGTGCGCACGGCGGCCTCGTCGAAGTCGATGTCGCTGTCGTCGACCACGCGGCCGTGGTAGTAGAGGCGGTCCCACAGGTCGGGATCGACGTCGGACCGCAGCCGCGGGAACTCGGTGGCCGCTTTGGCGCCACCCGCCCATCGGCCGCTGGTCGGCCGCGTGCCGAAGCCGTGCTCGTGAACGCTGAGCTCGGTCGCGCCGGGGCCGAACGTGTCGCCGCGATCACCGGCCCAGGCCACGTGGTAGCCGTTCTCCTTGAGCGTGCGCAGGAAGTTCGGCTCGTCGGGGCGCAGCGGCGTCCCGAACGTGCGGTGCCCCGCCGTGTGCGGATACCAGCCGGACAGGAACGAGGCGCGGCTGGGCGAGCACACCGGGTGCTGTGCGTAGGCGTTGGTGAAGGCGGTGCCTGTCGCGGCGAGGCGGTCGAGGTTCGGAGTGCGCGCGGACGGGTTTCCGAAGGCGCCCACCGCGTCGGCCCTCAGCTGGTCCGCGACCACCACCAGGAAATTCGGGCGATACGTCATGGTCATCCTCCCGTTACTGAATTGGGGGGTAGCGTACCTTACCGAGTACTCGGTAAGGTCTGCCGAAACCGCGAGAACGCAAGGAGAATCTCTTGTCAGGAGTGGCACCATCGGTGCGTAACCGCAGGCCGCCAGGGGTGCGGCGGGAGGAGATCCTCAGGGTCGCCACCGAGATGTTCGGCGACAGCGGTTACCGGGGTGTTTCGCTCGCCGACATCGCGGCCCGGGTCGGCATCTCCCAGCCCGGCCTGATCCACCACTTCAAGAACAAGGAAGAGCTGCTGCTCGCGGCCCTCGAACGTCGTGACGAGGACAGCCGCGACCACATGGACGCGATGTTCCAGGAGATGTCCGTCGCGGACGCGCTGATCTCGCTGTGCCGCCACAACGTCGAGGATCCGACGGCGATGCGTCTGTACGCCGTGGAGTCCGCGGAGAGCATCGAGCCGGGCCACCCCGCCCGCGAGTTCTTCCTGCGCCGCTACGCCCGCGTCCGTGAGCGCGTGGCCGAGCGCATCGGCCGCGACCAGGAGTTGGGCCGGCTCCCGGCCACGCTCGACGCGGTCGTCCTGGCCGGCGAGATGATCGCCGTGATGGACGGGCTCCAGATCCAGTGGTTGCTCGACCCCACCATGGACCTCCCCGGGCGCATGGCCGCCTACCTCGAGCGACTCATCATCAAGGAGGACCGGTGAACGACGGACTCGAGGAGCACCTCGACGCCCTGGTCGGCAAGCTCGACCTCCCGCGGAAGGTGCGGCTGCTGACGGGGGAGTCCCACTGGCGCACGTACGCGGAGCCGGCCGTCGGTCTGCGCGAGATCAACGTGTCGGACGGGCCCGCCGGAGTGCGCGGCCCGGAATGGGACAACGGTTCCCCGTCGGCGTGCCTGCCGTGCCCGACCGCGATCGCGGCGAGCTGGGACGTCGACCGCGCCGCCGCGACCGGGCGCGTGCTCGCCGCGGAGGCCACCCGCAAGGACGTCGACGTGGTGCTGGGTCCCACGGCGAACCTCCAGCGCAGCCCGCTCGCCGGCCGACATTTCGAGTGGTGGTCGGAGGATCCGGTCCTGACCGCCCGGCTCGCCGGCGCGCTGGTCGGAACGCTCCAGCGGCACGGCGTGGCGGCGACCGTGAAGCACTACGTCGCCAACGACTCGGAGACCGAACGCGCCACCGTCGACGTCCGCCTCGACGAGCGCACGCTGCGCGAGGTGTATCTCGCCCCGTTCGAGCACATCGTCCGTGATGAACGGCCGTGGCTGGTCATGGCGTCGTACAACGCCGTCAACGGGACCGCGATGACCGAGAACGAGCTGCTCGACAGCCCGCTGCGTACGGACTGGGGCTTCGACGGGCTCGTCATGTCCGACTGGCACGCCACCCGCTCGGTGGCGCCCGCCGCCTCGGCGGGCCTCGACCTCACCATGCCGGGCCCCGGCGGACCGTGGGGCGCCTCGCTGGTGCAGGCCGTCACCGACGGCCTGGTCAGCGAGGCCGCGGTGGACGCGAAGGTGAAGAACCTCCTGCGGCTCGCCGCCCGGCTCGGCGCCCTCGACTCGGTGCCGGTGACCCGTACGCCGGTCACCGTGGACGTACGCAGTGAGCTGCACGCCGCCGGCGCGGACGCGACCGTGCTGCTGCACAACTCCGATGACCTGCTGCCGCTCGCGCCGGAGCGCCTGCGCTGCGTCGCCGTGTTCGGCGAGCTGGCCGGCAGCCCGCGCATCCAGGGCGGCGGCAGCGCCGAAGTGCGGCCCACCCACGTCGTGTCCCCGCTGGACGGGCTCGAAGCCGCCCTGCCGCCCGGCGTCCAGGTGACCTACACCGCCGGCAGCTACCTCGAAGGCGACCCCGCCCCGGTGCCGCCCGGGATGCTCGGCGCGCCCGTGCTGATCCGCTGGCTCGATGACACGGGCGCCGAGGTGACGCGCGAGGATCGCCGGAGCGCCGCTCTCGTACGGCTCGGCGCCGACGTGCCCGCGGGGGCCACCACCGTCGAGCTGACCACCCGGATCGTCCCGGACGTCTCGGGCACGTGGCAGCTCGGCCTCAGCGGGGCGGGCCGCATCGTGTTCGCCGTCGACGGCCGGACCCTGCTGGACGACGACGTACGGCCGACGCACGACGGCCCGGGCGCGGAGATCCTCACGCCGCCCGTGCGCACGTTCGACGTGCCGCTCGAAGCGGGCAGGCCGGTCGAGGTGCTGCTGCGGCAGCGGATGCCGAAGTCCGGCTCGGCCGTCGCGATCCGCTCCCGGGCGCCGCGGCGGTCCCCGGCCGAGGAGCTCGCCGTCGCCCGCGAGCAGGCCAGGGCCGCCGACGTCGCGATCGTCGTGGTCGGCACCAGCTCGCAGACGGAGAGCGAAGGCTTCGACCGAGCGGACCTGTCGCTGCCCGACGGGCAGGACGACCTGGTACGTGCGGTCGCCGCGGAGAACCCGAACACCGTCGTCGTGGTCAACGCGGGCGCCCCCGTGCTGCTGCCGTGGCGCCATGACGTCGCGGCGGTGCTCGTGACGTGGTTCGGCGGCCAGGAGTCCGGCGCCGCGCTCGCGGACGTGCTCCTCGGTCACGCCGAGCCCGGCGGCAGGCTGCCGATGACGTGGCCGGACTGCGGCGAGGACGTTCCGGTGCTGGACACGGCGCCTGTGGACGGCCGGCTGGAGTACGGCGAAGGGGTCCATGTCGGCTACCGCGCGTGGCTGCGCGCCGGGGTCGAGCCCGCGTACCCGTTCGGGCACGGCGTCGGCTACACGTCCTGGGAGCTCGTCAACGTCGACAGCGGACCGGGCGCGGCCGTACGGGTCTCCGTGCGCAACACCGGTTCGCGGCCGGGCAAGCAGGTGCTGCAGGTCTACCTGGCGCGGCCCGGTTCGAGCGTCGACCGCCCCGCCCGCTGGCTGGCCGGGTTCGCCGTCGTGCGCGGCGAACCCGGCGAAACGCTCACCGCCGAGATCCCGCTACCTCCCCAGGCCTTCCAGCACTGGGACGTGGCACGGCACGACTGGGCGGTCGAGCCTGGAACGTTCGAAGTCTCCATCGGATTCTCCTGCGCGGACATCCGTGGCACGACGTCGATCAAGGTTCACGAGGAGTGATCAACCGGGTCTTCCCCCCGGCCCGAGAGAAAGTAAGTGAGGTGGTGCAGCGATGTACCCCAGTAATCGCCACGTCGATTCCATCCCCGGTGCTTCGGCCCTGTCGCGCCGGACGCTCCTCAGCGGGCTGGCCGTCCTCGGTGCGGCCGGCCTGGCCGGATGCCGTTCCGCGGTGAACGAGAGCAAGACGGCCGGCGCGGTGAGCGGCCCGACCCGCGGCGGGACCCTGGTCGCCACGGTCGCCGCGCCGCCGGACCCCGCGGCCTATTTCACCGGCCGCCCCGGCAACATCTTCTGGAACCGCAATGTCCTGGAGACGCTGGTCATGGTCGACCAGGACAACAAGCCGCAGCCCCTGCTGGCGACGAAGTGGGAGCTGCGGGACGACAACCGGACGCTGGTGCTGTCGCTGCGCGAGGGTGTCAAGTTCCACGGCGGCCGTGCCTTCGGCGCGGAAGACGTCGTGTTCACCCTCGAACGCGAGATGGCGGGCGACGGCCTGGCCACGCTCGGCGGCGCGATGAAGGGCTGGAAAGCGAGCGCGACCGGCCAGCACGAGGTCACGATCACCTCGCCGCGGCCGCTCCAGGAAGTGGTGCTGGACATCCTCGACTCGACACCGATCATCGACCGCGAGAGCTACAAGGGGCTCGCGGACGGGTCGAAGGTCATCGGCACGGGACCGTTCCTCTGGTCCGGCTACAAGGCCGGCACGGAGATCAAGATGACGCGCAACGACGCGTACTGGGAGCAGGGGCTGCCCTACCTCGACGGCATCGAGCTCACGGTCATCGGCGACTCCACCGCCCAGCTGGCGGCGCTGCGCTCAGGCCGCGCGCACCTGGCGAACGGGCTCAACATCCAGGACGCCAAGACGGTCGTCGACGACAAGAAGTTCCACCTCGACCTCAACCACGGGCTCGTGTACGCGCTGGGCTTCGACGTCACCAAGGCGCCCTTCGACAAGCCCGAGGTGCGCCGGGCCATCGGCTACGCGATCGATCGCCAGCGCATCAACCAGCAGGTCTTCGGCGGGGTGGGCACGACGACCAGCCTGCCGTGGAGCGAGGACGCGACCGGCTACCCCGCGGAGCTCGCCGCCACCTACGCCTACCAGCCGGACCGCGCGAAGAAGATGATCGAGGACGCCGGGGCGGCCGGGGCCCGCGTCGAGATCGCCGTCCACGCGCTGCCGGTGCCGCGCAACGTGATCGAGATCGTGTCCCGCAACCTGACGGACGTCGGCCTCCGTCCGTCGGCGCTCGAACTGCCCCCCGCGGAGTTCGAGCCGCGCAGGATCGCCGGCAAGCTGGGGCCCGCGTTCCTGACCTGGACCGCGGTGGCCAAGCTGCCGCCGGCGCTCTCGCTGTACGGATATCCGGACCTGCGGCCGGCCAAGAACACCTCGAACTACGCCGACGCCGGTTACCGCGAGCGGGCGCAGGCGCTGATCGACAGCGCCGACGAGAGCGAGACGGCGCAGCGCCTGAAGGACCTCTCGCAGTACCTGCTCGACGCCGCCTTCCTCCAGACCATCGCCATCGTGCCGGCCACGGTCGTGCGCGCGGACGCCGCGAGGGACATCCTGGTCAGCCGCTACGGCCGCTCCATGCGCGCCGCCTACCTCACCCGGTGAACGAGGCCGAGCATGATCCATTTCCTGATCCGGCGCCTGCCGTCGGTCCTGCTCGTCCTGGTGGCGACGACCGCCATCGCCTTCCTCCTGCCCCGCCTGGCGCCCGGTGATCCGGCCGCCATCGCGGCGGGGCCGGAGGCCACCGCGGAGCAGGTCGCGGCGATCCGCGTCGAGATGGGGCTGGACCGCCCCCTGGCCGAGCAGTACGTCCACTGGATGGGCGGGCTGCTCACCGGCGACCTGGGCCAGTCGCTGCAGTTCAAGCGCCCGGTCGCCGAGCTGATCGGCAGCAGGGTGGAGAGCACGTTCGAGCTGACCGTCGCGGCCACGATCCTCCTGATCGCGGTCTCGCTGGGGCTCGGGATCTTCGCCGGGTCGGCGCGTTCGCGGCTGTCCCGGTTCACCGCCGACGCGAGCAACACCGTGCTCCTGGCGATGCCGCCCTTCCTGTTCGGCCTGCTGCTGATCATCCTGTTCGGGGTGGTCTTCCGCCTGCTGCCGATCAGCGGGGAGGTGGCTGTGCTGGACGATCCGGTGATCGGCCTGCAGTACCTGATCCTGCCCGCGGTGGCGATGGCGGTGCCGATGGGCGGCCACGTCGCCATGCTCGTCCAGTCCTCGATGGACAACGCGTGGCGGCAGGACTACGTCGACCTCGCCGTGGCCAAGGGCGTGCCACGAAGGTGGATCACCCTGCGCCACGTCGTCCGCAACAGCCTCGGGCCCGCCGCCGTCACGATCGGCATGCGGTTCGGCGACATGCTGGCCGGCGCCGTCGTCATCGAGATGATCTTCGCGAGGAACGGGATCGGGCAGCTCGGGGTGTCGGGCGTGCTCAGCGCGGACTACAACCTCGTACAGGTGATCATCGTCGGCACGGTGCTGATCGCCGTGGTCGTGCAGCTGCTCACAGAGATCGCCATGGCGGTCCTGGACCCCCGCGTCAGGTTGGGAGCGTGAAACCATGACCACCACCGTCACCGCACCCGGAACCCCCGCGCCGGCGGTGCCGCGCCGGCCCGGCGCCGGGGCGCTGAGACAGTACCTCACCGCGCTGCGCACCCCGCGCGGCGCGTTCGGCGCCGGGCTGCTGCTGGCCCTCGTCGCGGTCGCCCTCCTGGCGCCGGTGCTGTTCCCCGGCGGGTACGACGACCAGAGCGGCGACTCGTTGGCCGGTGCGTCGGCCGCGCACTGGATGGGCACCGACGAGCTGGGCCGCGACATCCTCGCCCGTACGATCTACGGCCTCCGTACGGATCTGAGCCTCATCCTGGCCGCGGTGCCGGTGAGCGCCGTCATCGGGACGCTCATGGGGCTGACCGGCGTGGTCTCGCGCTTGCTCGGCGCCGCGATGCAGCGCGCGCTCGACATCATCCTCGGCTTCCCGGGGCTGGTGCTCGGCATGAGCGTCGTCCTCGTGCTCGGCACGGGCTGGCTCTCGCTGTTCGTGGCCGTGCTGATCAGCGGCCTGCCCGGGTTCGGACGGCTGTCGCGGGCCGGGCTCCAGGTCGAGCAGGAACGCGAGTACGTGCTGGCCGCCAAGGTGCTCGGCGTGCGCAAGCGCACCGTGCTGGTGCGGCACGTGCTGCCGAACATCATGGACCCGATCGTCGTCGGCGCCGCCGTCTACATGGTGGTCGCGATCTTCATCGTGTCCGGCCTGAGCATCGTGGGTCTCGGCATCAAGCCGCCCGTCCCGTCGCTGGGCGCGATGCTCAACGTCGGCGCCCGCTACATCGAGGTGCACCCCGCGTACGTGCTCGGCCCCGGCCTGGTGCTGCTGCTCCTCGCGTTGGCGTTCACCCTGCTGTCCAACGCGCTCAACAAGGCGGTGCTGCGCAAATGACCACTCACCCCCACGGCGCCGCGCCGGCGGCCCCGGCGCGTCCCGACGCGGACGCCCTGCTCGAGGTCCGCGGGCTGCGCACCGAGTTCGCGACCGGCGCGGGGATCGTCCACGCCGTCAACGACGTCGATCTCACCCTGCGACCGGGCCAGATCCTCGGCGTGGTCGGCGAGTCCGGCTCGGGCAAGTCGGTGACCGCCCGCTCGATCCTGCGGATGGTGCCCCAACCGGGCCGGATCGCCGCCGGCGAGATCCGCTTCGGCGGCCGCGACCTGCTCGGGCTCTCCGAGGAGGAGATGCGCCGCATCCGCGGGGCCGAGATCGCGATGGTATTCCAGGACCCGCAGTCCGCGCTCAACCCGGTCCTCACGGTGGGCGCGCAGATCGTCGAAGCCCTCACCGTGCACGGCACGGGCAGGCGTGCGGCCCGCGCACGGGCCCTCGAACTGCTCCGGCAGGTCGGGATCCCGGACGCCGAACGCAAGATCGACGACTACCCGCACCAGTTCTCCGGCGGCATGCGCCAGCGCGCCGTGATCGCCATCGCGCTGGCGGGCTCGCCGTCGCTGCTGATCGCCGACGAGCCGACCACGGCCCTGGACGTCACCATCCAGGCGCAGATCCTGCGCCTGCTCAAGCAGTTGCGCGACGAGCTGGGCATCGCCGTACTCATGATCACCCATGACATGGGCGTGGTCGCCGAGATGTGCGACGACGTCGTCGTCATGTACGGCGGCCGGGTCGTGGAGCGGGGACCGGTCGAGACGATCTTCGCGCGGCAGGAGCATCCGTACACCGCCGACCTGCTCAAGGCCATGCCGCGGATGGACACCGCGGGCGGCAACCGGCTGCCGGCGATCCCCGGCGCCCCGCCGGACCCCGCCGCGCTGCCGCCCGGGTGCGCCTTCCACCCGCGCTGCCGGCTGGCCGAGGACCGCTGCCGCGCCGACGTTCCCGAGCTGCTGCCCCTGGCCACGCCAGGGCACGCCGCCGCCTGCTGGGTGACCCATCAGGGCACGCCCATACCGCCGCTCACGCTCGTCACCGCCGACCCGGCCGCGCGGGCCGAACAGGCCCGAACCCCGCTGCTGAGCGTGGAGAACCTCCGGGTCGACGTCGCCTCCGGCCGCAGGAGCCTGCTCGGCCGGTCGCAGCCCGTGTACGCCGTGGACGGGGTGAGCCTGACGGTCGCCGGCGGGGAGACGCTGGGCCTGGTCGGCGAGTCCGGGTGCGGCAAGTCGACCCTGGCCAGGACGGTCGTCGGGATCAACCGGCCGGCCGCGGGCACGGTCCGCGTCGGATCCGACGGCGTCGACGCGTTCTCCCCGGCCGGCGCGCGGGCGTTGCGCTCCACGGTGCAGTACGTGTTCCAGGACCCGTACGCGTCGCTCAACCCGCGCCGCACGATCAGGCAGTCGCTCGACGAGGCGCTCGACATGCGTGGCGTGCCGGTCGCCGAACGGGCAGCGGAGGCGGACGCGCTCATCCGGCGGGTCGGCCTGAACGAGTCGCACCTGGACCGCTACCCGCACGCCTTCTCCGGCGGGCAGCGCCAGCGCATCGGCATCGCCCGCGCGCTGGCCGTCCAACCCCAGGTGCTGATCTGCGACGAGCCGGTGTCGGCACTGGACGTGTCGATCCAGGCGCAGATCATCAACCTGCTGGAGTCGCTGCGCGACGAGCTCGGCCTCGGGTACCTGTTCATCGCGCACGACCTCTCGGTCGTGCGGCACCTGTCCGACCGGGTCGCCGTCATGTACCTCGGCAAGATCGTCGAAACCGGCCCGGTCGAGGCGGTCTACGCGGCTCCGCAGCATCCGTACACGGTCGCGCTCATGTCGTCCTCGCCGGTGCCCGACACCACGGTGCGCGGCCGCGAGCGCATCGTGCTCACCGGCGACCTGCCCAGCCCGAAGAGCCCGCCGTCGGGCTGCCGTTTCCGTACGCGCTGCCCGATCGGCCCGCTGGCCCATCCGGAGCGGACGATCTGCGCCGAGCAGGAGCCGCAGCTCGCCGAGACCCCGGGCGGGCAACTGGCCGCGTGCCACTTCGCCGGGGAGCTGGTGGCGACCGGCGGACAGCGGTGAACTCACCGGGCTTCAGAGATCGGCGAGGAGGTCGTCGAGGGCCTTGTTGAGGGCTTCGGCGTTGGCCGGGGTGAACCAGGTGGTGCGGATGCGTTCGTTGTTCCCGTTCGGGGTCTCGTGGTCGGCCGCGAGCTGGTGCAGCGAACGGGTCTCGTCGCTCAGCGAACGGCCGACCCCCTGGAAGAGGCCGCGGATGTAGCGGTCCGCCTCGTCGGGGTCGATGCCGTGACCGACGGTCCACGACGTGAGCGTGGCGAGATACGAGTAGTGGGTGGTCAGCGTTCCCGTCAGTGCGGACAAGACGTTGAAGGCCGCCTCGTCCGCGACCGGGAGCACCCCGCCCAGGTGCTCGAAGAGGGAGTTCGCCACCGGGTGCGACGGGTACGTCACCGTGACGGAGCGGCGTTCGCGTACGGTGGGCAGGGGGATGGCCCGTACCAGCGGGGCGTCGGTGGCGAGCGTCCGGCGCAGGTCGTCGTTGCCGACTCCGGCCATCACGTTGACCACCACCTTGTCGCCGTCCACCCTCAAACCGGCCAGCGCTTCGTGCCGGTCCTGGCGGCGTACGGCGATGATCACCACCTCGGAGCCGTCCACCACTTCCTGGTTGCCGGCGCACACCCGCACGCTCTCGTAGCGCTCGGACAGCGCCGCGACCGTGCCGGCTCCCCGGGGGGAGAGGAACACCTCGGGGGACCGGTCGGCTCCCTCACACAGGCCCGCCACGATGGCTCGGCCGATCTCGCCCACCCCGATGATGCCGATGCGCTTCACTGTGTCTTCCTCCATCGTCTTACCTGTCGCGATCTTCTCCATAGGAGCATGACCGCCAGGAGGCCGGCCGCGCAGGGGCGTTTCCGCTGCGTTCGATGTGCGCTATGTCTCATCCGCGGGCCGTTACGCCGGATGCGTGGCTGGTGTCTCCATGCCGAGTCCATAACACGAGGGAGGCATCATGAACGGGAACGTCGAGGTGGTCGTGGTCGGCGGCGGGTACGGGGGAGTGATGGCGGCCAATCGCCTGGCCCGGCACGATGGCGTGTCGGTGACCCTGGTCAATCGACGTCCCGACTTCGTCGAGCGGATCCGCCTGCACCAGCTCGTGACCGGTTCCGATGACGCGGTCGAGGGCTTCGGCGAGGTTCTGGGCGGGAACGTCAGGCTGGTGGTCGACACCGCGACCCGGATCGACGCCGCCGAGCGCCGGGTGTCGCTGGCGGGCGGCGGCACGGTCTCCTACGACTACCTCGTCTACGCGGTGGGCAGCGGCGCCGCTGATCCCGGCGTGCCCGGAGCAGCAGAGTTCGCTCACTCGGTGTCGGACCTCGAAAGGGCGGAACGACTGCGGTCGGCGCTGGCCGCGACGCCCGCCACGGCTCCGGTGACCGTGGTCGGAGCCGGCCCGACCGGCATAGAGACCGCCGCCGAGCTGGCCGAACTGGGCCGCGAGGTCACCCTGGTCTGCGGCGACGTGCTCGGCCCCTACCTGCATGCCCGGGGCCGCCGCCCGGTCGCCCGACGGCTCGCCGAGCTGGGTGTGACCGTCCTCGAAGGTCCCCGCGCGCGGGTGACGGAAGTGACCCGCGACGCCGTACAGCTCGACGACGGCCGCCGGCTGCCCAGCGCGGTGACGATCTGGACCGCGGGGTTCCGTGTCCCGGACCTGGCCGCCCGCAGCGGGTTGCGCACCGACACCGAAGGCCGCCTGCTCACCGACGCGACGCTGACCAGCGTGGACGACGTGCGCATCATCGCTGCCGGGGACGCGGCGGCGATGACGGACCGGCCCTTCCGGATGAGCTGCCAGGCCGCCGTGCAACTGGGTGCGGGGGCCGCCGCCACAATCCTGCGCCGGATCGCGGGGAAAGCACCCGCTCCCGTCCGGTTGATGTTCGCCGGGCAGTGCATCAGCCTCGGTCGGAACGCGGGCGTCACCCAGTTCTCCTACCTGGATGACAAGGTGAACGGGCTCCACATCAGCGGGCGACTCGGTGCCAAGATCAAGGAGTTCGCCTGCCGGTTCCCTCTCGATCTGTTGGTGTCCGGGGCACGCAAGGCCGGTTCCCGCGCATCCCGCGGCGACAGCACCGACCGCCTCGAAACGCCCAGGCCGGAACGAGGCGCGGCCTAGCCGCCTTCGGACCGGGTACATTTCGACGACCTGCTTCCGGCACGTGGGGCCGACCGCGAGAGAGTGAAGCGCACGACATGAACGACCACGCCACCGACCCCGCGACCGAGGCCTTCGTCACCCACCGCGACCTGCTGTTCACCGTCGCCTACGAGATGCTCGGATCGGCGGCGGACACCGAGGACGTCCTCCAGGAGACCTGGCTGCGGTGGGTCAAGGTCGACTTGGCGCAGGTGCAGGACCAGCGCGCCTACCTGGTGCGGATCACGGCCCGGCAGGCACTCAACCGGCTACGCACCCTCAAACGGCGCAAGGAGGCCTACGTCGGCCCCTGGCTGCCCGAGCCCCTGCTCACCGCGCCGGACGTGGCCGAGGACGTCGAACTGTCCGAGAACCTGTCGCTGGCACTCATGTTCATCCTGGAAACCCTCTCACCGACCGAACGCGCCGTCTTCGTGCTGCACGAGGTTTTCGACATCGGCTACGACGACATCGCGGCCGCGATCGGCAAGAGCCCCGCCGCCGCACGCCAGATCGCCTACCGCGCCCGCCGGCACGTCGACGCCCGCAGGCCGCGCACACCGGCTTCCCCGGAAGAAGCCCGGGCGGCGTTGAATTCGTTCCGGACCGCGCTCGCGACCGGGGATCTGCAGGGACTGCTCAACGTGCTCGCCCCGGACGTCGTCTTCGTCAGCGACGGCGGCGGCCTCAAGCTGGCGGCCCTGCGGCCGGTCGTCGGCGCGGACAAGGTGCTCGGTTACATGGCCGGCAGTGTCGCCAAGGCCGGCGGCACCTTCACCAGTGAGCCCACGACGGTCAACGGCAACCCCGGGCTCATCCTGCGCCTGGACGGCGTGATCGACGGCGTGCTGGCCTTCCGCGTGGAGAACGCCCGCGTCACCGGCCTCTACTACGTCCGCAACCCCGAGAAGCTCACCCGCGTCGAGTCCGAAACCCCTCTTACCTCCCGCTGACCGTGCATTAAGCTCATGCGATACCGTATCGAATGAGAATATAGCTGGTAGCCTGGGTTGATGGCTGCCGACGTTCCCCCCAGAGCGACCGACCGCTCTGGGGATGCATCACCTTTCGCTCTCGGTCTGCTGCTGCGCCAGGCGCACTGGCGCGCGGCCACGGTGATGACAGAGGCGCTTCGGCCGCTCGGCATAGAGTTGCGGCATTTTGCCGTGCTGATCGTACTGATCGAGCGCGGGCCCACGGTGCAGCGGGACCTGGCGACGGCGACCGGGTCGGACAAGGCCGGAATCATGCGGGTCGTGGACGACCTGGAGCGTAAGGGGCTGGCCGTACGCAAGAGCGTTCCGGGGGACCGACGGGTTCGGGCGGTGGAGATCACGCCTCAAGGCGTCGAGCTCTTCGATGCGGCCCATGTGGCGGCGGAGCCGGTGGATGCGCGCCTGGTTGCCGCGCTGGGGCCCGGCGAGGCCGAGCTCCTGAGGGATCTGCTGACCCGGTTCGCCTATCCAGCGGACGGCGAGGCGTAAGCGCGCCCGTGTGCCGGCTGCCCGGCGCCGCGCCGGCTTCGAGCGGGGACCCTGCCCTGGCGGCAGCGTTGCGCACCTCATCGGCTAGCGTTGATTTCATTCCCTCCGCGATGCACGGGGCTCGTACGGTCACCAGATAGTATTGAATGATACCATCACTGGTGATACAGTCTCGGATGTAGTGAAATCAATGCATTGAGGAGGTAGGTGATCTTGGACGTCTATGAGGCAGTCACGAGCCGGCGGGCGGTGCGCGGATTCACCGACCGGCCTGTCCCGAGGGAGGTGCTGGAGCGCGTGCTGTCCGCCGCGGCTTGGGCGCCGTCCGGATCGAACCTCCAGCCATGGCACGCGTACGTGCTGACCGGCGAGCCGCTGGCCGAGCTGAAGAAGCGCGCCGGTAAGCGCCTGGCCGCAGGCGACCCCTGGGACGATCGCGAGTACGAGATGTACCCGCCCACGCTGAAGACCCCGTACCACGAGCGCCGATCCGCCTTCGGCCAGGAGCGCTACAGCGCACTCGGCATCGTGCGCGAGGACTGGGAGGCGCGCCAGAGGGCCGCTGCCGAGAACTGGCAGTGTTTCGGCGCGCCCGCCGCCCTGTTCTGCTACATCGACCGCGCCATGGGCCCGCCCCAATGGGCCGACGTCGGCATGTACCTGCAGACCGTCATGCTGCTGCTGCGCGCCGAAGGGCTGCACAGTTGCCCGCAGATGGCGTGGTCGGTGTATCGCAGGACCGTCGCGGAGATCCTGTCACCCCCGGACGGCCTCATCCTCTTCTGTGGCATGTCGATCGGGTTCGAGGACGTCACGGTGGAGTACGTCCGTACGGGCCGGGCGCCGCTCGACGAGACGGTCGCGTTCGTCGAGGGTTAGCCCCGCGCGTCCTCGAGATCAACCTCACCGGCACGTACCCCCTCCTCGACTGATGAGTACGTGTCGTCACATCCGGCTCCGGACCCCCTACGTCGCGGCCGGCTCGCCCATGGACTGGGCGGCTACGGCATCTCCGCCGACGTGATCCCCCCGGGCCTCGCCGTCACCGAACAGGTGCGCAAGACGTTCCCCGGCACTGCTGTGAGCACGACGCGGCCGGCAGCCCGAAGACCTCGTCGGCACGGCCTCCTTCCCGCCTCTTTTTCTTGAAAGGAAACGCAATGACTTACATCGTTGGTTACATCGTCGGGAGTCTGTCCCAGAAGTCGATCAACCGGACTCTCGCTCTGGCTCTGAGCCGCCTCGCGCCGCCGGAACTCCGCCTCACGGAGATCCCCATCGGCGAGCTGCCCCTGTACAGCTACGACTACGACCCGGACTACCCCGCCGTGGCCCAGGAGTTCAAGGACGCGATCAAAGCCTCCGACGCCCTCCTGTTCGTCACCCCCGAGTACAACCGGTCCGTACCGGGCGCGCTGAAGAACGCCATCGACTGGGCGACCCGGCCCTACGGATCCAACGTGCTGAACGGCAAGCCGTCCGCGATCATCGGGGCCTCACCCGGCCAGATCTCCACCGCGGTCGCACAGCAGCACCTCAAGACCATCCTGTCCTTCACCAACTCCCCGGTGCTGGGTCAGCCCGAGGCCTACATCCAGTTCACCAAGGGCCTGATCAACGACGAGGGCGACATCCAGGTGCCGTCCGTCGCCGAGTTTCTGACCGGATACATGCGGGCCTTCACGGCGCACATCCGGCGCCACCACCACGACATCCCGGACCTGTAGGCCGCCCTGAGAGCGAGCCTTCATCATCACCGCCGGGAGGAGAACCATGTCCTTGATCGTCAGCCAGATCCTGTTCACCACGGCCATCGCCGCGGCTTTGGCCATGGTGTCGCTGTACAGGCGGACACCGGCCCCGTGCCAGGACTGCTCGCCGCAGGAACGGCAGTTGCTCGTCCTGTTCATCCGCGATGAGATCGACGAGGAGGAATACCGCCGCCGGCGAGCCTTGAACGGCCGAGCGCCTGGCAGGTTCGCGCACGCGTGCGGCGCGCCGGGCGATCTGCGAAGCGGCGAGATGACGTCATGAGTCCGGGCTCATCGCCACGGTGGCCGCGCCTGCGCTCGACCCCGGCCCGACTCACCGTCCTGGCCTTGGCCACGGCGATCGCCGTACTGGTCCCGATGGGCATGGTCGGAGCGTCAGCCGCCGGGCAGGCGTCAGCCGACCCCGGCTGGTCGGGCGCCCGCGAGCAAGCCGGGATCACCGCCGCCGCGGCCGGGCGCCGGAATCTGACCGGCACGATCGAGACGCAAACACCCGGCATCGACCTGATCCAGGTAGTGGGAGCCGATCACCGCGTCATCGCCGCTTCCCCCGCGGCACGCGGTCGGAACCCGCTGAGCCAGGTACGACCCTCCCCGGACCACCCTCAGGCCGACGTCGAGGTGTGCGACAAGAACAGCGGCAGACAGTGCCTGCGTCTGGCCGCCGTCCGCCTCTCACCCGCCCCCACCTCCCCGGTGATCTACGCCGGCCGGATGGTCTCGCCCGCGGCGCCGTCCCGGACGTTCCAACTGCTCTGGATCGCCCAGATCGCGCTGCTGATCCTCCTGGCCACCGCGGCGACATGGAAGATCACCAGCCGCACGTTGCGCCCGATCCAGCTCATCCGCGCACAGCTGGCCGCGATCAACGTCAGCGACCTGAGCATCCGCATCCCGCAACCGCACGGCCACGGCGAGATCGCCCAACTGGCGCGCACCGTCAACCACACGCTCGGACGTCTGGAGCAGGCCAAAGCCTCGACCCATCAGGCGCTGCAGCGGCAACGCCAGTTCGCCTCCGACGCCTCCCACGAGCTGCGCACCCCGCTGGCCGGCCTGCGCGTGCGCCTGGAGGAGGCCCAGATGCATCCCCGCGACACCGACCTGCCCGACCTGATCGGGCACACGCTGGAGGACCTGGATCGGATTCAGGACATCATGACCGACCTGCTCCTGCTCGCCCGGCTGGACGCCGCCGCTCCCCAGGCCACTCAGCACGTCGATCTGACCGACCTGATCCACACCGAGACCGGCCGGCGTGCCGATCGCCACCCGGCAGCCCTGAACCTGGCCGAACGGGTCGTCGTCGACGCCGTACCAGGACAGATCGCAAGGGTGCTGACCAACCTGCTGGACAACGCACAGCGGCACGCCACCAGCAAGGTGCGGGTACGGCTTCGCAGCTCGGCAACGCACGCCGAGCTGGTGGTGAGCGACGATGGCGACGGCGTGCCCCCGGTCGACCGAGAACGGATCTTCCAGCGGTTCGTCCGCCTCGACGCCGCCCGCAGCCGCGACCGTGGAGGCACCGGCCTGGGCCTGGCCATCGCCCGGGACATCGCCACCGCCCACCACGGCACCCTGCACGTCGAGCAGGCCGCGATCGGCGGGGCCGGCTTCGTCCTGCGCCTGCCGCTGAGCACCCCCGCCGAGCAGGCCGCCCCGCCGAACCCTGGCGCCTGACCACACGCCGCAGCGCTTGCACGACCACAGTCGGCAAGGCAAAACCGCTGCCCTGACCGCCAACAGGCGAAGAAGTCGCATGTCGTTACCGCTGATTTCTGCACTCAGCATCCTCGAGGCCGGTCGTCCAGAGCCAGGCGATGACGGACAAGAGGACCAGGTGAGTGGCGACGGCCAAGTCGGCTCACGCGGACCGGGAGCCCACGGCCGAGCAGCGCCACCTAAGCCCGGCAATTGCGCACCGCAAGTATCGATACCGCTGGTAGCGCAATGGTTTATCGTGTGGGCATGACCTCGACCGCATCCGCCAGACCACCCGGTCGCCCGCGCGCCGGCCTCAACGACGTGGTCTTCGCCGCGACGCTGAGCACGGTCCAGGAGCTCGGGTACGCGCGTGCCACCGTCGACCGCATCGCCGCCGCGGCCGGGGTCGCCAAGACGACGATCTACCGCCGCTGGCCGTCCAAGGGCGCGCTGATCGTGGACTGCCTCCTGGACGTGTTCGGCCCGGTGCCGTTGGAGGGCACCGGTCGAGCCGAGCTCATGTCCTCGGCCATCCGCTGGATCGCGGGGAAGATCAGCGAGCCCGGGGTCGGCGACGCGTTCGCCGGCGTGTTCAGCGACGCCGTCAGCGACCCGGCCCTGCGCGAGATCCTGTCCGCCCGGTTGCAGGACCCCTACCGGCTCGCGCTCCAGGAGGCGCTCGGCGAGCCGGAGACCCGGGTCCTGTTCTTCATCGACGTCGTCGTCGGAACCCTGCTCCACCGGATGGGCATGACCGGCGAGCCGATGGTGGATGCCGACATCGCCGCACTGGTCGAGATGGTTCTGTCGCACTTCACCGACGACGCGTCCTGACTGCCGATCGTTTCGACCTCGATGTCGCCCGGCCGCGGAAGGGCAACGGGCCGATGCTCGTCACGTCGTGTCACGTCTCGGCGATCCCTGGCGCCTGGAAGGCATGACGAAACACCCAGCAAGGGGTGGAACCGAATACGCAAGAAAGGGGCCGCGGCTGACGCCGTGGTCGCGGGCGAGGGCACCGATCGAGCGGCCCTCCAGGTACGCGGTGCGGACGTCGTCGGTCTCCTCGGCCACCACGGCGGGGCGGCGCCCGGCCTTGCTGCCCTTGGCCTCGGCGGCTCGCAGTCCGTCGTAGGTCAGCTCGCGCTGGAGGTCGCGCTGGAGTTCGCCGGCGGCGGCGAGGGTCTGCACCATGAACTTCACGGTGGACAGCAACTCCCCGGTGCGCGGGTGACGGGCGGTGAGGTCCATCGCGGAGAACGCGCCGTCGTGGATGCGCAGCGCCACCTGGTCGCGGTGGAGGACGTCGGTCGCAGGGTTGAACCCTGGTGAGGGTGTCCAGCCTGCCCGTTTCCCGCCACCCCGTTCGGCCCTACGCCCTCGCGGCCGCCAGAGGCCGGCGACGGCGCCCGCTCTTCGCCCCGAGGCAGTGCCGTCCGTGAGCGTGAACAACGGCGGCCATGGCCAGGCCTCGGCCCTGCCAGTCGTTGCGGACCACGTACGGGATTTGAGACCACGAGCAGCCCATGGCAGGCTCATGCCGCATGATCGATGAATTCGCGAAAGACAACCTGCACGGGAGACTGCGGCGGGACCGCAAGGCGCTGCTCTGGAAACTCGACGGCTTGTCCGAATACGACGCCCGCCGACCTTTGACAGCGACCGGGACCAACCTCCTCGGCCTGGTCAAACACGTGGCCCTCGTCGAGGCCAGGTATTTCGGCGAGGTCTTCGACCGCCCTTCCCCGGAACCGCTGCCTCGGTGGCAGGACTCCGACGGCAGCGATCTGTGGGCGACCGAGGACGAGACCCGCGATCAGATCATCGGGTTCTACCGGCGCACGTGGGAACACTCGGACGCGACGATCAACGAGCTTCCGCTCGACGCCCCCGGCCACGTGCCGTGGTGGCCGGAGCCTTATCCCAACACGAACCTGTTCGCCGTCATGGTCCATGTCCTCGGCGAGTCCAACCGGCATGCCGGGCACGCCGATATCCTGCGCGAGGGCCTCGACGGCCGGACCGGGGTGCGCCCCGAACACGAGAAGCCGATCGACGAGGAAGCCCGTGCAGCCTACTGCGCGAAGATCGAGCAGGCCGCCAGGACGGCCGCACCAATCAAGGCTTAGGTAGACATACCAGGCAGCCTGACATCAGTTTCCCTACCGGCGCTTGCGATTTCCGAGCACCCCGGCCACCTGATATGCCCGCGTCACCCGATGTGGGCGTTCAGTCCACGCCTTCGTCGTCCTCGTCCAGCTCGGGCGCGTCCGGGTCGCGCAGCGGGCGCAGGGCGCCGGCGGCCGGGGTGGAGGCGGTGAAGCTGTAGCGGCCGAGCAGGTTCAGGTTGCGGTGCTTGAGCGGGGAGAGCCGGGTGATGTCCTCCTCGCGGATCTCGTGGCCCTCGGCCTGGAGCTGGGCGACGGCGGCGTCGATGTAACGGGTCGCCCAGAGCACGATGGCGTTGAGAACCAGGCTGGTCCTCCATGCCGTCCCGGTACGCCTGGTGGATGGCGCCGCGCTTGCCGTGGCACACGTCCCGGGCCGGCTTGTGGCGGGATTCCTGGACGGTGAGCTGCCGGTTCATCTGCCTCCGGTAGGTGCCGTCGACCGGGTCGATCACGCGCAGCAGGTCGTAGGCACGGACCTGGTTGGTGACCATGTCCGGCCAGTGCGTGATCACCTTGTTCAGGTTCACGCGGTTGTGCGCCAGGTCCTCCACCGCGCCGTACGTGCCCGTCTCGACGCCGGGCATCGTGGCCCGCCAGAACCGCTGGTCGTCCAGGTCGCGGAACGGCGGGCTGAAGTTGTAGCCGAGGATCTTGAACAGGCCGAACACCATGTCGGAGTACGAGGCGTTGTCGGTCGCCACCATCTCCGGCTTGACCCCGCCGTCCAGGTTCAGCAGCGCGTCCAGGATGTGCTGGGAGTCGCGCGGGGTGCCCGGGACGACCATCTGCCCGATGCCCGCGACCTGGTCGTTGACGGCGTTGAGCCAGGTGATGCCCCGCTTGAAACCCGAAGTACTTCGGCGACGGCGCAGGCCCACTTCGCCCTTCCGCGCGCACCTGCTGTCCGAGAGCCCGCCGACATCACGGAAAGTCACTACCACGGCCCTCGGCATCGAGAACTCGCGATAGTCGGAATAGGTGACTTCACCAGTACCCCCGCCGCTCAGCCGTATGTCGTCTCGGAATGTCCGAACGGGCTCAAGCGGTCGGTCAGGAAGACGATGATCTCGTCCCTGGCCTTCAGCGTGGGATGTCCGTCCTCGTCGACGAGGTGGGCGGTGACCACGCTGTGGGGGGACCCGACCACGTCGCCGAAGAACGGTGGCGGGCTGGTGTTCGCGGAACTGCCCGGAAGAACACGGCCGTCGAAGGCGTCGCCGAGGAGCGCCTGGTAGGCGGCGAAGCGCTGGCCGGTGCACCAGCGGTCGTCGGCGAAGCGGTAGGCAAGGACCTTCAGTCCCTCGCGCGCGATGCGGTCTCGGACTGCGCGCGCGTCCTCGTCGCTGATCTCGAGTCCGGCAGGGTCGTCCAGCGGCAGCGACGGGTGGTTGACCACTGGCGCGATGACAGCCGGCTCAAGCGCCATGGTGAGAGCGAAGTTGCCGGTGAAGCACAATCCGATCGCGCCGACTCCCGGACCGCCGCATTCGGCATGGGCTTGGCGCGCCAGCCCACGTAGCCATGCCGTGACCGGGCTGGTGCCGCCCCCGGCGAACGCGCGGAACTCGGCACTGACACACGCGCGGCGGACGACTTCCGTACCACCCTCCACCGTGGGATAGGCACCGTCGATCCCGAAGAGTGAGGGGACATAAACGGTGAAGCCCGCATCTCGCACCCACCGCGCCAGTCGAAGGACATCAGGACTGATGCCGGGCATCTCCGGCATCAACACGACGGCCGGCCCGGAACCCGCGGTGTACACCGTCTTCACCACCCCCTCCACATCCACGAGTCGGCGGGAGAAGTCCGTGATCATGTCGTCAAGTCGTCCGCTGGCAGCGCTCATGGTGACAGCGTGGACCGATGCCCCCGCGAGGGCGAGAGGCGATATCGCCATGTATGCCGGTAATCTCGCCAAAGGCTGATGGTGAGGAGGCGAGCGTGAGCGCGCTGCGGGTTGGGGTCCTGGCCTATCCAGGCTGCTTCGCGTCCGAGGTATTCGGCGTCCCCGATCTCTTGACGATGGCCACGCACGTTGCCGGTCCGGACGGCTCTGGATACGAGGTGTCGATCGTTTCGCCTCGTCGTCGTGTCGCGGCATCGGGTGGTGCGGTGTTGGACGTCTCTCCGCTGCGCGAGGTAGATGTCCTTGTTGTGCCAGGGTTCGAGCTCGTGCCGGGCCTCGACGTGGACGCGAAGCTCGCACCCCTCGCCCCTGAAATTGCGGCGATCCGTTCACACGCTGCTGCGGGCACTGTCGTCGTCTCGATCTGTGTCGGTGCGTTCCTGCTCGCCGAGGCTGGACTCCTCAACCGACGCCGTGCCACGACAGCCTGGCTCCTCGCGGACGAACTGGCTCGACGCTATCCGGACGCTGACGTCCGGCCTGAGCGTCTGGTCGTCACCGACACCGGGGTGACGACAACGGCGGCCTTCAGCGCCATGTACGACTTCGCGCTGGATCTGATCCGTCAACACAGTGGTGCCGGCGTGGCACGGACAACCGCGCGGGTGGCGCTCGTCGACGATGCGCGATCGTCCCAGACCCCATACGTTGACGCGCAATGTCTTCCGCAGCCCGGAAACGCGTTCTCCCACAAGGTCATGCGATGGCTCGACCAAAACCTTGCCACCCGATACGACCTCGCCGCGTTGTCGGACACGTTCAAGGTCAGCACTCGGACGCTGCTGCGGCGCTTCGCGGACGAGACCGGCCAGAGCCCGCTGGAGTACCTGCAATCGTCGCGTGTCCGTCGCGCCCGCCACCTCCTTGAGGCCACGAACCGAACCGTCGGCAGCATCTCCGCTGCGGTCGGATACAGGGACCCCAGCACGTTCGCCGCCCTCTTCGCCAAGCACACTGGACGACGCCCGAGGGACTACCGCGCGGCCTTCCGCCGTGTTGACTGATTTAGGCGCATGAAGCCGTTTTGCCGCTAGAGATCATGGTCAGTTACTGCCGCGCCCCTCTGCATTGAGAACCCGCGACAGTTGAATACGCGACCTCACCAGCACCGAGGCCGGGTGAGCGGGATGCTGGTGGTGGCCAGCGGGGTGAGCACGGTCAGCGCGTCTGTATCGAGGTCGGGCTGCGTGGTGTCGGCTGCCGTGGTGGCCGCGGTAGTGCGCCGCTGGGTGTGGGCGGATCGAGCGCCACGATGTATTCGGCGATCGCCGCAGCTCACGCCACTGCTCGCCCGGCACGCAGGCGAGCAGTACCGCCGCGACGACCGCGAGTCCTCCGGCAGAGGGAGGCCGCAGTTCGCGCACGTCCGAACCGCCGCGCGCCAACCCACTCCACCGATTGTCGCAGGCCGACAACAAAGCCCTCATCGCTACGACAGGGGAGATCGGGGTCGAGGAACCCAGGAACAGTCGTTGGCGGCTACAGCACCTCTGCGGCGTTCCTCAGCATGTTGTCGAGGCGCTGGCTATTCCTTTCGAGCTGGGGGCGATTCTCCGCGATCAACTGCCGCTGCGCGGCGAGATCGGCGGTCAGCCAACTGCGTACAAAGCCCGACTCGTTTTTGCACATGATGTCGTCGAGCGCGGCCCGGCGTTCGGCTTCGGTGGGAGGGATCCCATGTTTCCGCTGCTCTTTCGTCGGATTCGGATGCGCGGCCATCCGTTGGGAGGTCCAGTAGGAGTAGGGGGCTTCGACGGGGTCCTCGTAGTCGTGTCCCCTCCGGGTCATGCAGCGTTTCCACTCGGCAGCTGCACTCTGAACGCCCGGGTCCTTCCGCGAGGTCTTCCATGCTCTGGATTCGAGTTCTGGCACCGGGTTCCTCGCCTTGCCCGTGGCGGAGGCGGTCTCACCCCGCTCGAGCCGGCGGTTTGCCGCACCGCGGCAGCCGCCCTGGGGGAGGCCGGCGATCCGGGCCGGGTGCCCTTGCTCGTCCACGCCGCTGACGATCTGGAACAGCCGGGACTTCCTGTCAATCTGGTCTTCCCACAGAGGGGCAGCGACCGGCGGCGCGTCGAGGGAGTACGCCCAGGTACGGGCGGTACGTACGTCATACATGCCGTACCGGTCGTTCTGCGGTACCCGATGGCGACCGGACTGCCAAGCAGGCAGTTTGACGTGGAACCTGTCGGCACACTGCTGAGTCAGCAGATACCTCGCCCGAAGGGTGGTTTCGAGCTCCGCCTCGGTCAACTCGAAGGCGGCCAAGGGGTAGTCGACCTGGTCAAGATCAATGGTCTTCCCGAGGAGCTTCTCTCCCGCCTCCGGAGGGCCGCCTCCGCAACCGACGAGCACCGCCAAGACGGACAGCATCAGGGCGCCGAGCATGCGACCATCGGCCACGGTGGCGACCTCCTGAGAGCCGGGACCAAGAACGGGGACGGTCCGCACGCCGCCGGGACCAGTGGGACTGACCCCGGACGACGCTTTGCGCTACATTCCGGACGGGCCGGCCTCAGCAGTTGAGCCAAGCCGCATAGCTTCGGTCGTTCTCGTCCATGGCCACGTTGCGAACACCGGTCCCCGGCCAGGTGCGGAAGGCGGGGTGCCCGAGGTCGTCGGTCACATCGGCGTAGACGTAGGCGCCGCCGTACTGGTTGTCCCAGTACGAGCTCGCCTGCATCTTCATGGGGCCGGTGAAGAAGTGCCGGCCGCAGGTCGTCCAGCCCTGGTAGGCGCCCTGGCAGTCGGAGTGCTGGTAGAAAAGGACCCATCCTCGGTCGGGTACCGCAGAACAGGCCGCGGCGTTCTTCGCCCCGGTGTCCGCTTTCGCGGCGGTGGGAGCCTGCTGCGCTGCCGAGGCGGCGGTCGGTGCCATAGCGAAGCCGATGCCGAGGGCCGCCGCAGCAATACCCACACGGATTTTCCCGTTCACGTGTTGCCCCTTTCGTCTCCGGTACGCCGCAGAAGCCGTCTGCAGGTACCAACGCCGGTCGTCAGTCGGGCGGAGTTGAGCGGGCGGAGAGAGCAGTACTCGTCGGAGGCCCTGGAGAATGCTCAGGTCCTTGCAGGTCAACGTCACGCCCCTTGGGCGATACTTGCCTTTCTGCCTGCGAAACTATCGCGGTGGCCTTTCGCCCCTCTGCCTTCTCACTGTCACGTCACTGTCGCGGTCCGGCACGGAACGAGCCCTCGCGACCATAACGAGATTTGAGCGGACATGAAGGCCGCCAAGCAGGCCATCCATGCTGCCTTACGCACCTCGGACATCGACGCGACGTGGAACGCGAAGATCGCCTGGTTCGCCCATCTGGGCGACAACTGGGAACCCCATCTCAAGCGCGGAGTGGCGGCGGGCTGGGCATGCGCCGGCCTGGGGCTATCTGACGGCCGCCAGGGCTGGACGTCAGCGGCTGACTCACCCGTACCTGGCCGCATATCGATGGGCGCTGTCGATTTAGCCCTCCAGTTCTTTGGACGGCAGGTCCTCTGCCCGGTGGGGCGGGGTGGTCAGCGACCGCCGTCGTAGATGAATCTGGCGACCGGGTTGCCGAGCGCCCAGATGCCGTCGAGCCGGTCGACGGTACGCCGGTAGGCGTCCTCCTCGGCCGGGGTGAGCACGACGTCGGCGGCGGGACCGGCGGTGGCCAGGCGATCGCGCAGCAGTTCGGTGTCGGCGGTGTCGTCGAAGTCCGGCAGCCCGGCCGGCGGCCATCACGAGCTCGGGGCCGGACATGTTCACGCCGCCGGCCTCCAGGCCATCGCGCACGAGCTCGTGCGCGGGCGGGTCGCCGAGCACCCGGGCCGCGGCGGCCAGGACCTGAATGTCGGCCTGGTCGACGTCGACCAGGCGCAGTGGCGCGAGCTCGTAGCGGCCGTCCGGGGCGAGCAGGCGGCCGGTGGTGCCGGCCTCTTGATGGCGCGCTCGCCCTGCGTGGGCGCGAGCGCGGTCTGAAGTCGTCGCAGTGCCTCCAGCGCGGCGCCGTTGGCGAGCGGGGCGGGTAGCTCGCCGGGCTCGACCTGGCCGGTGTTCTCCCACACGGCGTAGGTGAGCAGCAGCTCTTCCAGCTCGTTGAGCACGTGCCACAGGTCGTTGTCCAGGTCTGGCACAAGCACGGTTCGGATGGTGGGGCTCATGGGGTGTCCTTCCCCTTGATGGAACGCGGTCCTGGTGGACGCTGTCAGGGCCGGTGGATGTCGTCGACCAGCTCGGCGGCGGGTGAGTTGTCGCCTTCGAGTGCTCTGTACAGCGTGGAGCGTCCGACGCCGAGTTCGCGGGCGATCTGGGTGACGGACTGGCCGCGGTCGCGGCGAGCACGTCCATGGTCACCATCACCGGGCGACCGCCGACGCGGCCGGCAGCGCGGGCGGCGTCCAGGCCCTCCAGTGGGCGCTCCTGGATGAGGTCGCGTTCCATCTCGGCGGCCATGGCTGCGACCATGAACAGCACCTTGTCCACGATGCTCTGCCCGTTGGGCTTGTGGATGCCGGCGCAGATGCCGGTAGCGGCAGGGCGGCGAATTCATTATCCGGAGCTCCGCGGACTCTCCGTCGCTGGGCGCCGGGCCGTGCGAACCTGAAAGCCGTGGGACTTCTCCGGCTCGCTGTGCTCGTGGGGCTGACGGTGCGGCACCTGTGCCAGGGCGCCCCTCGGCCGGCCTCAGAAGGATCTCCCGGTGCCCGGGCCGGCGGCGAGGCGCCCGCGCGGTCACCGGCTGATCATCGGGATGTTCGCGCTGTCCGCGCTGCTCGGCGCGGCTGCCTGGAACTTGTACCAGACCGCCGCGCCCGTGCCCCTGTACACCCGCTTCGACGGGAGCATCGGCGTGTAGGTGACCGTGCCGGAGGGCGAACGCGCCCTCGACCTCCTCACGCTGGCCGTCAAGGCGGGCCCCTGCGCCGAACTCCAGGCGGAGGGGATCGCGCTCGACGAGAAGGAGCTGGCGCAGTGCGGGCCGGACACGTACGAGTTCGTGATGACCGGCCTTGCGACAAGGGGAGCTCCGCCGTGCTATGGCTATCGCATCACCCTCGACGGCGATGCGCGGTTGTCGGAGATGGAGCTCAACGACCGGACTCGGCAGGTCACATCGGTGATCGACGGGCAACTCTGCCGCTCTGGCGCGGATTCCCTGCTCCTGGAGCCCGTCCACATCAGCGGGCGGGCGAGGAAGCCACTTGTGATCTCCCGCGGATACACGACCGTGCTCGCCGCTCCATCGGTCATGTACGGGGGCGCCACGAACGCCGACGAGACGCACATCTCCTGGCAGCTCGGCCGCATGCCGCTCGACAGCGTCGTGGAGTCCGGCACCGAGTACGGCCGCGACAGGTCCGACCCGCTGCGGCTGGCCTGGTACCAACCCAGCCCGGAGACCGTCCCCGAGCCCACGACGCGCCTCGAGTGGCGGGCTGACCCCGATGAGCCGGCCGGGGACTCCGACCGGGGGGATATCTCGCCGGGCCGCACGCCCGGCTCATCTCCATCCCCGGCAAGCAGGCCGCCGAACAGGCTCTGTTCTGGGCCGGGCTCCTGGCGGGCGCCGCCGTGTCGACGCTCACGTGGGCGGGGGAACTGCTGCTGGAAAACCGGCGATCAAGGCGATGAGGCAGGGCATGGCTTCTGCCCGCTCGATGGCTGCCGACGCCAGAGCAACGGCCTGTCATTGGGAGTCTGGCTGCGCTGGGAGCGCGGCCTGCGCGAGCTGACCGGCCTGGCGCCCTGCCCCGCCGCTGACGACCCGGAAGAATGCCTGAACTCCGTGACCACCGCGTGCACGACCCGAACCCCCCGGCTCGCGCGAGCCGGCCTTCGAGGAGGCTGAGTGCAGAAATTGGCGCTCTGAACTTGATCTTCGTTTCGGTTCGATGACGAGAGCTGTTTGCCCTGATGGATGGGCCTACGGCCGCCCCGTTCGGCGCGCAGTCGCCGAGAAACTGGGGTTCGGGGACAACGTCACCCTGCTCGACGCGGCGACCGGCCCCAAGTCACCACTCGCCGTGACTCAAAGGGTGAGTGGTGACTGGTCCGGCAGCACGGCTTGCCGAAACTATGGCATGCCGTGGAGTAAGTGATTTCGACCTGGCTGCGCGCGAGTTCCCCACACCAATCGGACTTCGGGCTCACCGTGACACGAGGAACAACGGTGATGGCTCAGTGCCCCGGACGGACCTTTCTGGAATCTGCCTGCCTGGCGATGGGCATGCGGTCGGGAGTACTGACCACTCAGGACGCTGCCCAGAAGTACCAGCCCTGGTCATCAAAGCAGGGATGGGTCTGTGTCCCACCTGCCTGCACACCGTTCCTCCAGTATTCGCAAATTCCCTTAGTGGAATAGGGGCCGTACCAGTGACCTGCCGTCTCCTTGGCCTGTGCGGGACTGACGGAGAGCAGCAGAGCCGCGAGGCCGCCGATCGCGGTAATGGCAATTCTTGCGGTGACGTTTCGCTTCATTTCTCCGCTTCCTTTCGTCGTTTCTTCGTCATACGGCCGGCCATATCGAGCACGGAACCGGAATAGGCGACCACTACTTGCCCAGCAGAGAAGCGACAGCCAATTCGGTTCCGCGCGATTGAAGACAGACGTATGTCTGGAGGTGCCGATAATTTCGTCACCCGTGTGTCATTTACGCTAATGTCCAAGAAGACTTGGCGCCAGGTAACCAGCAGGACATTCATAGGACATTTCGCCGCTGACAGGAGCAGTTCGTGAGAGTCAGACGCACCCGTGTAGCAACCGGGCCAGGCTCACGTCCCCCGATTCGATGGCCGCCTCCAGCCAGTCAGCGGTCGCCCGGACGCGCGCCACCGCGGCGCGCTCGTCTTCGGTGAACCGATGGTCGCGAAGACCGGGTAGTACCCGGCCCACCGAGGTCACGAACAGGGAGCACGCCCCGACGAGGTCGAGGAAGTCGCGGCTGCGCTCGATGCGGGGCAGGGCGGGCGTACGCTGCCGTACCTCCTGGCCGACCTGCTGAGCATGCTCGACGGCGCCCGGTTGACCATGTGTTCAGCCAAATCGTCGCGCATGGACCGCTCAGCCACCTGCAGGGATTTCACCGTCGCGCACGCGAGTACGGAATAAATGCACAGTAGCGAAGAGAACTACGGACAAGCCGGTGCTTCACAGCCTTCTGCACGGATCCCCGAAAGCCCCGAGCGGCACCCGGCTCAAAGGCGCTCCAGGGGATCGGCGATCGTGATCCGCCCGTGCCGGCCTGCCGGGCCACCGGCCCGGTGATCGAAGCGAGCACAATCTCAGTTGGCGGAGCAGCAGAGCGTTCATGAGGATGAGAACGCGCATGATGGCCCGGGCAGCGCGCGGGCCATCATGTGAATTGTGAAGGACATGGTGACGTTGATGTCGCGGTGGCAGGCTGTTGAGGACCGCGTCCGTGATGAACATCCTCCGGAAGTCCTTTGCGCGAAGCGCCGCCGTGGACCACGCCACGGCTCATCTTGATCGGATGGTCTGCCGCTGTCTGGTCGAGATGGTAGGAACTACCCGTTGGTTGATCTTTTCCGGACGGAGTGCGCGTTCCTATGTCGGACGGACCGAAGACCTCAGAGCTCTCCGAGATTCTTCGTGAGATGTGCAGACAGATCGCCGGGGCGGCGCCGGAGGGCTGGCTGCGGGCGACGGCGAACGGTTTTGCCGACAAGCAGGGCGTCGGGCTTGCTGGTGTGTCGTACAAGCTGGCCGCCAGTGACGAATACACCGCAGAAGTGGATCTGCGGCGCTGCCTGCGCCAGGCGTACAGGGCGTCAGGTGCCTCAGAACAGGGCCTGACCATCGAGCTGACCGTCGATGCTTCCGGAAGGTTCGAGGCGGTCACCGGGCGCGGGGTGAGCAGGGTGAGCCATCCCAAACGTGGCTTTATGTACGTGCTCGAACCTGAAACTCTCCCGCCCGACCCCGGGGATGAGCAGGACGGGCCCGTGAACCCCACACCAGCGGGCGACCCAGAGGAGGCCGTCCGCCTGCTGCGCGAGTACCTCGGGCGGCGAGCCGAGCTCCTTGGCGGCATGCTGGACGACCCCTGCGGCATACTGCCCGCCCCGCTGCCGCCCGCGCGGCTGGAGGAGGTGGAGAGCAGGCTGAACGTGGCGTTTCCGGCAGATCTGCGCGCGTTGTACGGCGTGGCCGACGGCGATGGGCAAGCCGGACTCTTCGGGCGACTGTCATGGTGGATGGATGCGGCCGGAGTGGTTGCGGTGCATGACGGTGACCGCCATTGGGCACCACCCCGCTGGAGAGACCAGCCTTTCAGGCCCTTCGTCCACGACGCCGACCCTCCCGGGACGGTGCGGCGGTCGGTGGATCGGCGCGGTTGGATCCCGTTCGTGATCGGGACCGACGGTAACTACCTCGCGGTGGACATGGATCCGGCCAGCGGGGGCCGGCCCGGGCAGGTCATCCGCATCGGCTCCGGCCACTACCACGGACCCACATATGTCGCCGACTCGGTGACGACCCTGCTCCGCCGCTATGTGGACGCACTCGCTCGCGGCGACCACAGGATCGGCGAGGACGGCGACCTGTGGATCGACGTTCCGGAACCGCCCAAGGGCGCAGGCACACACCTGCAGACGTTGCGGGTGACCGAAGACAACGAAGCCGACCTCCAGCTCGCACGCCAGGCCCCCTTCTTGCGGGTGGTGGAGCTGTCCCGCTGCCGGTCCGCCGACCTCACGGCGCTACATGAAGCTCCGGTCGAAACGCTCGACATCGATCTCAAGACGATCGACCTGGCCCCGCTGGCCGGCCACCCGACCCTGCGGGCCGTGACCTTGACCACGCCTGACCCCGTTGACCTGGGCACGCTCCGCACCCTTCCCCACCTGGAGGGACTGGATCTGTCCCGCGCGTCCACCCGCGGCATTCGGGTGATCGCCGAACTGGAGGGACTGCTGTACCTGGCGCTGCGCTATGAGCAGTGGCAGGAGTTGTGGGCGCATACCGATCGGATGCCTGCGCTCGCGGCTGCGTTCCTGGCCGGCAAGGTCCCGTACGACAAAGTCGCCGACTGGACGGCCCAGCTCAACGCCCATACGGTTGACCGTCGGCCCACCGCCCAGCAAATCCATTACGGCCATCGATGACCCAGCACACCAGTTCCGTTGGCGCCAAGCCCGCTGATCTGACCGGCCTCAGCGCCAATGGCCGACAGGAGCCCCACCTCAGCGGCACAGCACCGCCCACTGCCCCACATTCAGCAGCCCGCACAGGGAGGCCCACAACCACTGCTCGCCTGACGCCCCCACTGCCAAGCCGAACTGTTTCATAGGCGACCACCTATGAAACACCCCTATGAAACGATCTCGGGGTGCACGACGACGACTTCCCCCGCGTGGAGGCCCACGCCTGCCCGATGACCTCCTGCGCCGCCCCGCCCGGCTCGCCCTGCCGCACCGGCCGGGGCAGGGTGGCCCGTCATCACCAGCGGCGCAAAGAAGGGCCGTCACCCCTCGGCCGCGACCGTCCTGCGTATGCTGCGCGACCACGACCAGCAGACCGCGATCTGACCGGCCGGGCCCGTCAGGGCCCGGGGGACGGCTGGATGCGGGAGTTATCACAGACGGATCGCCTCGGCCGCGCGGCGGCAGACCGGGTAGACCGGGACCCCCGCCGGTGTCCAGCCCTCCGCCAGGCGGTCATCGGTCACCACGATCTCCCACTGGCCAGGGGCGACCATGCCCACCACCCGCCCGGCAGCCACGGCCACGACATCTCATCCGTGTCGTCGGCCGTCAGCGGGTGGCGGACCTGCACCGGCGACGCGTCCGGAACGGGTTCGCCCGCCGGGCCAGCTCATCGGCCAAGGTCTCTACGCCCAGCTCCAGGTCCGACTTGGCCGGCGTCGCCTCGCTCGTGCCCGCGGCCAGCTCATCGGCCAGCACCAGGATGCCCGTGTTGCTCGGCGCGAACGCCTCCACCGCGGCCACGTACTGGTCGACCTTCGCGGCCGTGGCCGCGTTCAGCTCCTGGGCCTGCCAGCGCTCACCGGTCTCGACCCACAGCCACAGGTCATCGCGCTGCCTCCGAACACCTGCCGCTGCGCGCGGGGTTTCGATTGGAATCCGGTCGATCGCTTTGCGGCTGGCGGTGGTGGCCAGGAGCCTGTGACGAACCAACCCTTGCTCATCTGTCTCTCCGTTCTGGGATGTTCTACCAGGCGAGGGGGCCGAGGCGATCGATGAAGATCCCGGTCGGGCCGTCAGAGGCGAGCGTCGCGAGCTCGATGATCGGATCACTGCCCTCGGTGACCGTCAGCTCGCCCGTGTGCATGTTCATGTCGGTGGCGGTGAACCTGCCGTTGGCGACCTCGCCGGGGGTCACGGCGTTGAACTTGATGGCCGGCAACGCCTGGGCGTATCGGACGGTGATCATGTTCAGCGCCGCCTTCGACGAGGTGTAAGCGAGTTCGTACATCTTCGAGACGGCTTGCCCGGGGTCAGTCACGAACGCGATAGACCCCCCGGCGCCGGTGACCATCACCACCCGCGGGTTATCGGCCGCCTGCAACAGCGGCAGGAACGCGTGCGTGACCCGGACCGGCCCGTACACATTGGTGTCGTAGACGGCGTGGATGTCCTTGGCCGTCGCGTCCGCCGGGTTGACACCGCCGCCCGGCGTGCCGGCGTTATTGATCAGTACGTCGATCCGGTCGGTGTGCTCTCGGACCAGCCGCACAGCCCCGGCCACCGACTCCTCCGAGGTCACGTCCAACGGGACCACGATGACGCGTACGCCGTCGGCGGCCAGCTTCTGCGCGGCGGCCCTCCCCCTGCCCTCGTCGCGTGAGCCGAGGAAGACTTTCCAGCCCAGCTCTCCGAGCCTGCGCGCCGTCTCGTAGCCCAGGCCTTTGTTCGCTCCGGTGATCAATACTGAAGTCATGCTCTCTCCTGATGTCGTTGTGCTTACGACCATGTGGCGGTTCCGGCCCGATTTCTGTGACGCTGCCGAGGTGTGATGTAGGCCACCAGCGGCGGTTGTCACAAACCGGCGGGATCGGCGTCTTGTGTGCAGGCACCATCGAGATCAGAGTGGAGGGCCGGCAATCGTAAGGGCAGGAGTGAAGTCGTTCCGGGAGGCCAGGCAATCGGGATGTGGAGTCCGACGACACGACCGCTGGGAATGTGAGGCGACGCGTCGTTCGTTATGCCGCGGCGGCCGGGTGAAAGAGCCTGTCTCCACGGCTCACGACCAGTGGTAGCCCCAAGCTCAGCATCGAGGCGGTCGCGGCCCGGGCCGGCGTTGGCGCAAACACACCGTCTACCGCCGCTGGCCTTCGTGCGGCCTGCTGTTCCTCGACGCGGTCCTCAGCCTGAACACCGCAGGCCTGGACCACCCTGACACCGGCGACATCGTGGCCGATCTACGCGAGGTGATGACCAGGGCCGCCGACCTGCTGGGCCAGCCACAATGGGGCCCGCTGTTCCAGGACCTCATCGGCGAAGCCCGGCACGATCCAGAGGTCGCCGCCGCACTCAACCGGCGTTTCATCGCACCACAGACCGCCAACACCCTGGCTCGCCTCAAGGCCGCCAAGGTCCAGGGTCAACTCGCTCCCGACTTCGACCTGGACCTGGCGTTCGAGATCCTGTCGGGCCCCTTGTACTACCGGCTGCTGATCACACAGCAGCCAGTGACCCACGCCTACATCGACCGTGTACTCCATGCACTCTTCGCCGGATTGAGCCCCAGACCGCAAACGCGATAGCGAACGGTCGACCGACTGGTCCGCCCCTTTCTTAACCTGATGCGGCCCGGACGGACGCGTAGTTCACCCGGGGTAGGGCTTACTCCTGCAGGATGGACAGGGCTCGGGATGGGCACAGGGTGACGGCGTGGCGCGCCTGTGCGGCGCTCTGGTCGTCGGGCTGATCGGTCAGCAGGGCCACGATCCCGTCGTCGTCCTGGTCGAAGACGGCCGGTTCGGTCAGGACGCACTGGCCGGAGCCGACGCAGGCCCCGGTGTCGGCTTTGACGCGCATCATGTCCTGCTCACCAGGTGACGGGGAGTTCGTGAACGCCGTAGATGACGGCGTCGGTCTTGAACGGCAGCTCCTCGGCCGGTGTGGCGAGCCGCAGGGTGGGGATGCGGCGGAACAGCGTGTCGAAGACGATCTGCAGTTCCATCCGGGCCAGGTTCTGGCCGAGGCACTGGTGCGGGCCGAAGCCGAAGGCGAGGTGGTGGCGGGCCCCGCGCTCGACATCCAGTTCGGCCGGATCCTTGAACGCCGCCGGGTCCCAGTTGGCCGACAAGCCTGAGACGATGACGCCCTCGCCGGCCTTGATGCTCACCCCGCCGATCTCCACGTCTTTGGTGGCCAGCCGGGAGGTGACTCCGTCGGCGATGGTGAAGTAGCGCAGCAGTTCCTCCACGGCCATGGGCGTCCTGTCCGGGTCGGCCTTGACCAGGGCCAGTTGCTCCGGATGCGTCAGCAGCCCGACGACGCCGAGCGAGATCATGTTCGCCGTGGTCTCGTGTCCGGCGGTCAGCAGCAGGAAGGCCAGGCTCACCAGGCCCGCGTGGTCAAGGGTGCCCTCCTGGCGTTGCCGGGCGATCTGTCGGCTGAACAGGTCGTCGCTGGGTTCGGACTCCTTGCGGGTGACCAGGTCGTCGATGTAAGCGCGCAGCTCGGCGAAGGCTCGCTGGCGGCCTTCCAGCGACGTCCGGCGCACCATCATGGTGGTACGGCTCTGGAAGAAGTCGTGGTCGGCGTACGGGACGCCGAGCAGTTCGCAGATCACCAAGGAGGGCACCGGCAGGGACAGCGCCTGCACCAGGTCGACCGGCCGCTGGTCGGCGGCGAGCATGTCGTCGATGAAGTGGTCGACGATGTCCTGGATGCGCGGGCGTAGTGCGGCCAGCCGCTTCACGGTGAACTCGCCGATCACCGAGCGCCGGGCCGCGGAGTGTTCCGCGCCGTCCATGCCGAGCATCAACGGCGGCTGGCTACGGAGCTGCTGCAGGGTCGCCGCATCGAGGGTGAAGAGCGGAAAGCCGTCCTTGCGCTTGTCGGAGGAGAAGCGGCCATCGATGAGGACGGCCCGGGCCTCCTCATGTCCGGACACCCACCACGCCTCGCCGCCGCTGGCCAGGCGGACCTTGCTGATCGGCGCCTGCTTGCGCAGCCGCTCGTAGGCGGCGGGCGGGGCGAACGGGCAGCCCCGTCCGACCGGCAATTCCAGATCGGCGAGTTCGTCGGCAACGCTCTTCGTCATGAATGACCTCCCAGTACTAGATCTGGCGGAATGTGTTCTGCTCGTGGCGACCTCCGGAACCGGCGGTGTCCTGCGGAGGCTGAGAGTCGCTGTCGCGCCACCGTCAGGTCCATGTCGCTCCAAGGCCGTGGGCCGGTTCGTCACCGGTCTTCATCGCAGGCTGAGCGGGGTCTCGGATTCGCTGGGGACAACATCTCCGGGTCGCGGACGCGTAGGAGAGGCCGGTGATGCGGCAGTCCTGGGAAGGCCCGCGGCGACGGTGGCGGCACGGCGCACGCGCAGGCCGCCGGCCAGGCACAGCACGACACCGAGCGTGAGCCAGGTGACCAGGACGATGACGGAGTGGGTGACGCCGTGGCCGTCGAAGAAGGCGGTGGAGCGCAGCAACTGGCCACCCGCCCCGGGCGGCAGCAGCTGGCCAAGGACGCCGGACCAGCCGGGCAGCATTTCGGGCGCGGTCGCGGCACCTGACAGGGGATTGCCGATGAGCATCATGGCGACGGCGCCGAGACCGAAGCCCGCCACCCCGAGCAGCGACTCCAGCCCGAGGATGCTCAGCGAGGTGGCCGCGATGGTCAGGGCGACGGCGCCGCTGTTGGCCCAGTACGCGCCGCCCAGCGAGCCGAGCCAGAACTGCAGGATCGCCGCCGCGGCCAGGCCGCCGGTAATCGCGGAGGCGAGCGCTCCGGTGACCCGGCGGGCGGTGCCGCGGACCAGTCTGGCCAGCAGGAGCGCGGCGAGCAGGCCTCCCATGACCAGGGGAAGGGCTCCGGCGGCCAGGCCGGCGCCGCGCGGGTCGTCGGCCGGCAAGGCGACGAGGTCACGGACGGCGACCGCCGTGCGGGTGCCCGGTGCCTGCGCCTGGCTCAGCCCGGTCGCGACGCTCTGCAGGGTCTGGGCGACCGCAGTGCCGGCGGCGGTGGCCATGATGACCTGTGGGGTGCCGGAGCTGACGTCGATCGCCCCGTAGACCTCCCGGTCGCGGATCAACCGTTCGGCGGCCGCGGTGCCGGCGACCTCGGTGATCTCGAAGCCGTCCGGTAGACGTCGGCCGAGAGCGGTGCTGACCTGCTCGACCGCGGCGGCCGGCCCGGCGACGGCGATCGGCACATCGTGTACCGACGAGCGCACCGACGGCCAGGCGAAGGCGATGAGCAGCACGGAAATGCCCGCCGTGAGCAGGACGACCGCCCTGACCACCGTTGACCAGGGTGACCGTGGTGTGTCGGCTGCCAGCGGGGCCTGAACGGCCATATCTGCTCCTCGAATACAACGTTTGCGTGATTGACGTGATGACGGGGCGGGCCGGTACGCGGATGCCTTCGCCCGGAATGCTCCGCACTGCCAGGCGCGGTGGCCGGCGGATTACTTCAGCGTGAGCGGGGTCTCGGATCCGATGCGGGTCAGCTTCTGCGGGTTGCGGACGTAGTAGAGGCCGGTGATGCGGGCGTCCTCGACACGGGCCGCTATGACGCCGTCGATCTCGCCGTCCACGCACAGGAGAAGCGCCGGGTTGCCGTTGACCACGGTGGGCTCGCCGGCGAGCGCGACCTGGGCCTTGCCGAGACCGCTGACGATCATGCGGGCCACCTTGCCGGCGCCGATGATCGGCTGCGGCGCAGCCTGCTTGACGCCGCCGCCGTCGCTGATCAGGACGACCTCGGGGGCGAGCACGTCGAGCAGGCCCTGCAGGTCCCGGGTTTCTACCGCACGCTGGAACGACTCCAGCACCGCCCGGGTCTGGCTCGGGGAGACCGTCTCGCGAGGGCGGCGGGCATCGACGTGCCGCCGAGCCCGGTGCGCGATCTGGCGTACGGTCGCCGGGGTCTTGCCGACCGCGGCCGAGATCTCGTCGTAGCTCACATCGAAGACCTCGCGCAGCACGAAGACGGCGCGCTCGGTCGGCGACAGCGTCTCCAGGACAAGCATCAGCGCCATCGACACACTCTCGGCGAGCTCGACGTCCTCGGCCACGTCCGGCGCGGTGAGCAGCGGCTCGGGCAGCCACGGACCGACATACGCCTCCTTGCGGCGCTTCAGGATGCGAAGCCGGTCCAGCGAGCGCCGGGTGGCGATCCGCACCAGGTAGGCGCGCTGGTCGTGCACCTGTTCCAGGTCGACTTTCATCCACCGCAGCCAGGTCTCCTGGAGGACGTCCTCGGCGTCGGCCACCGAGCCGAGCATCTCGTAGGCGACGGTGAACAGCAGGTTGCGGTGGACGAGGAACACCTCGGTCGCCTCGGTGGCGGAGTCCATCCGGCCGTCACCAGCCATCGGCTCGGCTGTGCCCGTCGTTGCATCCCTGCGCTCGTTCATACCTGGCTCCTGCCTGTTCACCCGCAACTCCTGCTCCATGCACAAGGCGTCGGCGCCCACCGCTGTGTGACACCCGTGATCGGTGACACACGTCACACGACCGCACTGTCACAAAGTTCGGGGCGCCCACGCCACATGGTCGTCAGGACGCCGCGCGAACGATCCGCGGGGCACACAACCCCATGAGTGATCGCCTCGGCCGGTTGCGTGGTGACCGCCGCGCGACCGCCACCGCAGAAAGAACGGAAAGGACATCATGAGCAAGGTCTGGTTCATCACCGGTTCGTCTCGCGGCCTCGGCCGCCACTTCGTCGAGGCCGCCCTGTCGCGCGGTGACAAGGTGGCCGCAGTTGCCCGGAGCATCCCAGGCCTGGACGGGCTGGTCGCCGCCTACGGCGGGGCGGTGCTTCCGTTGGAGCTGGACGTGACCGACAAGGCCGCTGTCTTCGAGAGCGTGAAGCGGGCCAGGGAGCACTTCGGTCGTCTCGACGTCATCGTGAACAACGCCGGCTACGCCCAGGTCGGCGCGATCGAGGAGCTGACCGAGCAGCAGTTGCGCGACCAGCTGGAGACCAACCTGTTCGGCGCGCTATGGGTGATCCAGGCCGCGCTGCCCTACCTGCGCGAGCAGGGCTCGGGGCACATCATCCAGCTGTCCTCGGCCGCCGGGCTCATGGCGATGCCGCTCAGCGGCGCCTACAGCGCCTCCAAGTGGGCCCTGGAAGCCCTGAACGAATCCCTCGCCCAAGAGGTCGCCGACTTCGGCATCAAGGTGACCGTGATCGAGCCCGGCGGCTTCGCCACCCGGTCCGGCAAGAACCCCGATCCCCTCAACAACGGCCACCTGGCCGCGCCCAACCCGATCTACGACGCTCTTCGCCGGCGCATCGCCGCGTTCGCGGGAAAGTAGCCCGCCGGCGACCCGGCCGCCGCGGCCCAGGCACTCCTCAAGATCGTCGACTCCGACAAGCCGCCCCTGCGGGTGCTGTTCGGGCAGGGCTTCTACCCGATGCTCCAGCAGGTCTACGCCGACCGGCTCAAGACCTGGGCCGACTGGCAGGACCTTTCGGCACAGGCGCACGGCAACCTCGATCAAGAAGATCGGTGACCCAGGGCCGAGTCAACTCACCGGGAGCAAGTGAACCGACAGGAGCAACACATGAAGCACCGCATCGTCGTCCTGGGCGCCGGCTATGCCGGGGCCTACGTGGCCGGGAACCTGGCCCGCCGGCTGTCCCCAGCGGACACCGAGATCACCGTGGTCAACGCTGAGCCGGACTTCGTCGAGCGGCTGCGGCTGCACCAGCTCGCGGCCGGCCAGCAGATCGAGGCCCAAAAGCTTGCCGACGTCTTCGCGGGCACGGGCATACGGCTGCGCCTGGCCCGGGTCACCGCCGTCGACTCCGAGCGCCAGGTCGTCGCCATCGCTGACGCCGACGGCGGCGGCGAGCTCGGCTACGACACGCTTGTCTACGCGCTCGGCAGCCACGTCGCCGACTGCGGCGTCCCCGGCGTGGCCGAGCACGCCTTCCACGTCACCAGCCGGCCCGCGGCGCTGCGCCTGCGCGAGCGCCTGGACAGCCTGGTCAAGCGGGGCGAAGGCGGGCGTGTGCTGGTCGTCGGCGACGGGTTGACCGGCATCGAGACCGCCACCGAGTTCGCCGAATCCCGGCCCGGCCTGTCGGTGGCGCTCATCGCCCGTGGCGAGCTTGGCGCCCGGCTCTCCGACGGAGCCCGCACCCACCTGCGCCAGGCCTGCGACCGGCTGGGCATCACCGTCCTGGAGCACACCAGCGTCGAAGCCGTCGAAGCGACCCGGGTGCTGTGCGCCGACGGCACCGCCCTGGCGTCCGACGTGACCGTGTGGACGGCCGGGTTCGCGGTCAACCCCATCGCCGCCGCCGGCGGGCTGGAGGTCACCGATAACGGTCAGATCATCGTCGACGACACCATGCGGTCGGTCTCGCACCCGAACGTCTACGCCGCCGGCGACAGCGCCTACGCCATCGGCGACAACAGCCGGCCGCTGCCGATGTCCTGCGCTTCGGCCGGCTCCACCGGCAGGCAGGCCACGGACGCGATCGTGGGACGCCTGACCGGCCGCAAGATTGCGAAGAGCAAGCTGGACTACCCGGGCAACCACATCAGCCTCGGACGGCGGGACGGGATCCTGCAGATGGTCGACGACGAAGCGCAAGCAAAGCCGAAGTATGTGGGCGGCCGGAAGGCCGCGCGGATCAAGACGGGCATCCTCCAGATCTCGCTGTGGGGCATCTCGCACCCGACCTTCGGCCTGCCCAAGCGCAAGGCGTCCAGATCATCGGGCCGCGCTTCCGCGAGGACCTGTGCTTGGACGCCGCCGAGGCGATCGAGGCCCGCACTCCTCCGCTGACCCCGATCACTCCGCGCTAGCCGCCGGGAGGGCTCATCGGGCGCGGCGCAGACCGCGCAGGAAGCTCCATAATCCGGCTCATACCGAGATCGCCACATTGGAGCCTACGACCAAGCAACCGCATGGTCACACCGCCAGCACGACCTCGCGACTTGACGTCCAGCCTCTAGGGATGTCAGCGGCTCAGCCCGGGTAGGCCCTGCGGCGCTCGTGCTCGCGCAGTAGCCCGGGCATCGGGCAGCTGCTTGAAGGCCGTTGAGCCACGTTTAGGCAAGTAGGCGGGTGTTCGGTCCGAGATCTTGCGGATTAGTCGCCCGTTGATCATCCCTAAGATGAGGACGTGGCGGTGATCTTCATAACCGGTATGTCCGGCACCGGGAAGTCGACGGTTCTCGGCGAGTTGGCGAGGCTTGGCTATCGGGTTGTGGACACCGACTATGGCGATTGGATGGAAGACGTTCCGGCTCCTGACGGCACCGGCGCTGAGTCGCAATGGCGTGAGGATCGCATCACCGAGCTGATCTCCGAGGCCGAAGTCTCAGGCGTGCCGCTCTTCATCTCCGGAACGTCCTGGAACCAAGGCAAGTTCTATCCCAGCTTCGATCAGGTCATCTTGTTCAGCGCACCCCTCGAGGTGATGCTCGAACGTATCGCCGCCCGTGAAACCAACCCGTTCGGCAAAACCATCGACGAACGCGAGAGGATCATCAAAGACACGGCCGAGGTCGAGCCGCTGCTCCGCGCATCGGCAACGATGGAAATCGACACGCGTCAGCCGCTCACCGACACGGTGAGCCAGCTGAGAGATCTCATTGGCCCGGTCGGGACCGGTGAGCCGTAACGAAGCTCATGCCAGGAGACCCGACGCGCCGCATGTGGGCATCGGCCCCCTGTACGGGCAGCACATCCCACCGCCAGCGGCCTGGTGCCGCTCATCGCCGCCGCCACCGGAGCCGCTCCGGACCGCATCGACCATCTGCTGGCCGAAAGCACGCGCTGACCCGTCCCCAGGCCCCGTCGGTGTAGCCGGCGGGGCCCGGGCGGGTCAGCGGCTCAGCCCGGGCCCGCGGTCGACACCACGGTCGACGCCGCGGCCAAGTGGCGGCCGGTAGGCCTGGCGGCGCTCGTGCTCGCGCCGCAGGGCGGGCATCGGGCGGGTGGGGTCGCCGGGTCGGGTGGCGGCCGCGCGCTGGCGTCGGGCGTGCTCGGCACGGGCGGCGCGTTCGAGCTCGCGCAGGTCGCGCAGGTCGGCGCGCCGCTCGCGCTCGCCGTGGAGAGCGACCAGCTCTCGCTGGGCGAGCTGGTGGTCGTGGCGGGCGCGGGCGTTGCGGTGAGTGGCATCGTCGACGTCGCGGGCCCGGGCGCCGCGCCGGGACGCATCCAGGTCACGTTCGAAGTCGTGCTGCCGGCGCCGGACCATCGGCCAGACGGTGGCCGACGGCGCCGCGGCGGCGGCCCGCTCGGCGGCCACCTCCAGAGCCGGGCCCTGCGCCAGGATCGGTGCCAAGCGCTCCTGCGCGGCGGCCAGGTCCTCGCCGAGGCCGGGCAGCACGGCCTCCAGCTCGCGGCGGCGGGCCTGGTGCACGGGGCGCAACTGGCCCAGACCGTCGAGCTCGCGCGCACGTCCTGGGCGCGCTGTACGCCGCTGCCGCAGGCGGCCTGCCCATCCTCGCCGACGGCGGCTACGACGGCGCGGGCATCGGCGTCCACACACCGATCAAACAACCGGCTGGGAATCAGACCCTCAGCCCGGACAGCCGCACCTACAACCAACTCCTGCGCAGCCTGCGCTGTCTCGGCGAACGCGGGTTCGCCCTGCTCAAAGGCCGCTGGCGGATCCTCCAGCACATCACCGCCGGCCCCAGCACAATCGGCGACATCGCCCGCGCCGCCCTTGTCCTGACCCATTTCGAGCACAACTGGCTACCAGAAATTCGCTGAGATCACCTCAGTGCACATACCACCCATCAGGTACATGTCCACCCCCCAGCAAATCATTACAACTAAAGTCAAATCGCTTGCAGAATTAAGATGAAATATAGATAACGGAGCGTTCGCTTCCGGATGCCTAAAATTAACACTTCACTTTTCCCGGAAGGACGGGTTTTATAGGCGAGCGAACAAGCGCGCGCCAGCAAAGATCCGTTCCGACAACCCAAGGGAGAGTTACTGCATGCGCAAAAGACTCATAGCTGCATTCATGGCCTGCCTGGCACTAACGCTCGGCATGATCGTGAGCCTGACCAGCGCCGCCCAAGCCGCCGACCCATCACAGTGCGCTACCGATCGCCAAACGGCCATCGACCGCCAACTCACCAAGGCGCCAGGAGGCAAGGCACTCGACGAGCGCACCATCTCCTACCTCGAGGGCAAGGTCCTCGTCACCCTGGTCTCGCCGCAGTCCTGCGGGGAGACCACCACCATGGCCAAGTCGGACTGTCCCCTTGGCTGGCTCTGCTTCTGGGAAGACCCCTCCTTCCAGGGCACCCGATGGCAGTTCCAGGATGAGGGTTACTGGCAGGATCTCCGGCAATGGGGCGTCGACATCTTCTACTCCTTCTACAACCACCGAGCCGACGCCTTCCTGCTGCGCAGAACGAGCTCCTCTAACGTCCTCTGCTACAACGCAGAGGGCTCCGGCTCCAACGTCGGTACCACTGTCGGAGGGTACCGATACATATTCCTGCGCCAGACGGCCGGATGCTGAAGGCGTTTGTTTGAAGTCTAGGGACAAGTAGTCCCTCGAATGGGGATTCTCCGCCTAACCTGGAGGGATCCCCATTCGCCATTTCTCATTCACTGCTGGCAGTCCATTCTTGATCAAGGAACAGTGTGTACCCGATGACCGCCGGAGGCCGGACATTGAGCTTTCCGGCCTCTTTGGTGAGTACCTCTTCCAGGGCCAGGAGCCTGCCGTCCTCGGAGCTGACGATCAGGATCCATCTCTTCGGCAGCGAACGGTCGAAGTCGAACGCGAAGGCCTGACCTCCGCGTCCGGCCCTGTCCGCCACCTCGCCGGCCAGCACGAAATCGGGCTGCCGTGCCAGCATCCGCCATAGTCGGCTCGACATAGAGGGCTGGACCACATGGTGAGCATGCAGGATACGGATATTCCACAGCAGCCGGTAGGTCTGCGAGGCGTCCTGGGGCGTGCTCCCCCACAAGAGCCGTTCCTTGAGGTCTTCTAGGGAGGAAGCAGCCGCGAGTTCGCTCGGCGGGGGACCCACCGTACGCCGAGCGGCGGGGTACGTCTCGTCAGCGCGCGGCGCCACATCACTCACCGCCGCAGCAGTGATCTCGCTGGCCTGCTCGAACAGATCCGGGCTCCCCCGGAACTCCACGCGGCGTACCTCGCCGCCCGCTGCCAGCGGCGTCCACTGCTTGACCACTTTGGGGACGACCGCCGAGATGGTCGTGCCATCAGCGGTGGCCACGCTCAAGTCCCACGTGTTCATGGTGATGCGGCCATAGGCCGCTCCAGCAGGAGGCCGGGCATCGGCCTGTCGGGCCGCAAGCGCGGCCAGCGCAAGCAGAGCCTCTTCGGCAGATGGGACAGACATCGATGCTCCAGCAAGTCGGTAGGCGAGCAGGGGAGGTGTCGCGAGCAGGGGCGGCGGCGTCAACGACCTGTAAGCCAGCACGCCGGCGGCGACGGCCGCCGCGGTTCCCGCGCCGGCGGCGACAAAGCGCCGACGCGTCCACAGGCGGTGTTGCCGCTCGCCGGCAGCCGAGCCGGCGAGCGGCTGCTCAAGGATGGCACGCAGCACGGCCCGGGCCTGTCGTTCCTGAGCCGCCCCGGCGAACATGCCGGGGGGTACCGGGTTCACCCGCCCGACCAGTTGCTCAACGTCCCGCGAGTCGTTCATCGTCCGCTCACTCCTTACCTTTGCCTGCGGGAGCTGGATCAGATGCGGCAAGGAGGCGTCGCTCCGCCAAAACGGCCAGAAAGCGCCGTTTAGCGCGAAAGGCCCTCACCGCCATCGTCGCCGGCGTACAGCCCAAGACCACGGCAGCCTGGCGAACAGTCAGTTCCTCCCAGCCGAGAAGCTGAAGCACCTCTTGGTCGGCCGGTGACAGCGCTTGCAGGGCTTGCGTCAGCGCCAAGGCCCCAGCGACATGATCTCCCGGGTCCGGAACCGTCGCAGCGTCTCGGTCTCGTCGATCGGCGGCAATTCGGGCGACCAGTCGCTCACTGCGCCGCTCCCGGCGCTTCTCGTTGGCCAGCACCCTTCGCGCCACCCCGTACAGCCATGGCAAGGCATCCTCGTCGGCCTGCGGCACCACCGACCGCTTGCGCCAGGCAATCAGAAAGGTCTCGGCCGTCACGTCACGAGCCGTGTCCAAGTCCACCCGGCGTGCCGTATACCGCAGTACGTCCTCATAGCAGGCATCGAAGAGCCGGATTAATTTGCTCGCTGGCTCTTCCATGACACCTCCCTCCCGCAGATCGCTACATCTGTCTATGTCCGACAGGCCAACAACGATTACGAGGGCGTCGTCACTACTGGACACTGCACTCGCACATCGCAGATGCATAGGTACGTGCCTGTGGATCTGTAGCTGTTGGCCTCAACATCCGCGCTGGCGGGAGTTGTCCAGTCCAGCGGGCGATACGAGACACTCATGCCGCTGACCACTTGGGGAGGGGAGCCGATGGAATGAGACATCCGGGGCCGTTCGGCTTCCTGCTGGAAGGCTGGGAGAACCGCAGCGTATGGGGCTGGGATGAAGGAACCGGCAGCTGGTGGGCGCAACTGTGGCACAACGACCTGCCCGACGACCCGGTCGCCGACGCCCCGCACGTGAGCATCGGCCCGCTTGCCGGGCAGCACATCTCCGCGGCGAGCGGCCTGGTGCCGTTGATCGCTGCCGCCACCGGAGCCGATCCGGACCGTATCGACCAGCTGCTGGCCGAAAGCATGCGCTGACCGGTCCCGGGGCCCCGCCGCCCGTCGGCGTAGCCGGCGGGGCCCGGGCGGGTCAGCGGCTCAGCCCGGGCCCGCGGTCGACGCCGTGGTCGGGCGGCCGGTAGGCCTGGCGGCGCTCGTGCTCGCGCTGCCGCCCGGGTGTGGGCCGGGTGGGGTCGTCGGCTCGGGCAGCGGCCGCGCGCTGGCGTCGGGCGTGCTCGACGCGGGCGGTGCTTTCGAGCTCGCGCCGGTCGGGTGGCAGGCCGGCGCGGCGCTGGCGCTCTCCACGGAGGGCGGCCAGCTCTTGCTGGGCGAGCTGGTGAGCGTGGCGGGCGCGGCCGGCGCGGTACGTGGCGTCGTCGACGTCGCGGGCCCGGGCCTCGCGCTGGGCACCGAGGCTGCGCTGGCCGGGTTCAAGGTCAAGTACACCCTAGCGGCCAAGCTGGTCAACGAGCTGGTCGAGGCCGCCGACGAGAAGGTGCTGACCAAGACCATCGCCTGCTACGGCCGCGTCGATCTGCTTTGCATTGATGAGCTCGGCTACATGGAGCTTGATCGGCACGGAGCCGAACTGCTGTTCCAGGTTCTCACCGAGGGAGGAGACCAACAGTGAACCTATTTCAGCCTCATGCGGCCTGGGCAACGCGATGATTTTGAAGGACAGCGATGGCCTTGCACAGGTGGCCGGCCTTGGACGGGCTGCAG